>NZ_JBHIOW010000129.1:0-512 GCF_042195725.1 Bartonella sp. AP65SXKL | reverse complement strand
TCGGCGGGTCTACTAAAATAAAAACCTATACTGAACGTCTCTCTCCTTATGGTGAATTAGAGATTGTCTGGGTCTAACCAATAAAGCAGTGTAAATGAAAGTACAGGCGTGGCGGGGGCGCCCCTCTTTCAAATTTTCCCATTTCAAATTTTATCAACTGTTTATCACATTAGATTGTGAGGGTCTTCTATGTGCAAAAAATACGAATTAACCAGTGAAATCAAAAAAATCAAACATGCTCTTACTCAAAATATTATAAACCTTTATCGCATTAAAGCTTTAAAAGATTTCGATGATGTACAGGCGGGTGCTTTAGGCGGTTTTATCGAAAAGGAAGTTAACCTATCCCATGATGGTAATTGCTGGGTCTATGATGAGGCTTGTGTCTATGGTCATGCAAGAGTGTATGATGATGCAAAAATACGGCATTATTCGCAAGTCTGTGGTCAAGTTTATGGCAATGCTGAGGTCTATGGAAAAGCTTTTATCTCTCAATATGCTAAAGTTTATGA
>NZ_JBHIOW010000128.1:0-513 GCF_042195725.1 Bartonella sp. AP65SXKL | reverse complement strand
TAGATACAATCTTTAAAAGGAGTGTTTATATGCATTATTCTAAAAAGAAGAAACTTACACTTTTAAATACTCTACTTGAATTGCTTTAAGACTTTTAAGAAATCCCATCTTAAAGTGAATACGCTTCTTTTACATTGCCTTTAAAAGATTATACCGTAATCTAAAATGATAGCTTTATTGTTATCAGAAGCTTTATTTAAAGAGGGTTATGTATATTCACTTTTCTTATAGGTTTCGAAGGTATAAAAACCGTCAAAACCCCTTCAAAACGTATATTATTAGTTGAATTTATAGGTTGTGTTATCAATAGAGGTTGTTTTTTAAGATCTGTAAAATATTAACACATTGAAAAATAACGTTTTTACTTTTTATCGTTTTTTTATCTAAAAGAGGCAACCGTCAAAACTCATAACCATAATGGTCTTGATAGCATTTCTTATGATTATAATCCCTTTCTTTTGAAAGGCTTTAAAAGATCACATACTCTCATAAGACATGTTTTAATCATTCACT
>NZ_JBHIOW010000127.1:0-518 GCF_042195725.1 Bartonella sp. AP65SXKL | reverse complement strand
AAAATGTGGACAGATTGATGCCACAGATGTTTCTTTAACAACCACAGATGACAACCGAACCGGCGCAAAAGCCGATGGCGCTGACAGCGTCATTACATTAAAAGGCACAACAACCATTGAAAAAGTTGCAAACGGCCTTGATATACAAAATACAGCTACAGCCAGTATGACCGGTGGTTCCATTAAAGCATCTCAAATAGGTGCTCTTTTCAACGCTAGCGGAAATGATGAAAATAAAAACACGCTGGACAATGTAAAAATATCGAGCAGCAAAGATGACGCCTTGATAGATAAAGGAATAAGCGCCGAAAAAAGCACTGTGACTTTAAACAATGTAACCGTCACTAAAGCGACAACAGGCATATTTGCAAATAATAGCTCCACAATAACAGTCTCTGGAGGTTCATTCGATGGAAAAACTGATGGGGTATATGCTAAAGAAGGCAGCGCCATTACTTTAGACGAAAAAGCTGCAGTTACATCATCTGATGGTTATGGACTTCATGCAGAAGGTCCAA
>NZ_JBHIOW010000126.1:0-524 GCF_042195725.1 Bartonella sp. AP65SXKL | reverse complement strand
ATATATTTAAAGTGTTTTGGATGATGATCGAGCGATCTAAAGTGTCCAAGTCGAAGAAAATTGAATCGAAAATTTTCGGAGAAAAATCGGTTTTGGGAAATCTGCGCGCTGTTAGTATTTTGATCATAACTTCTTGTTCAGAAGTCCAAATTGGGTGATCCACATATCACTAGAAAGAAGACTCGAAGCTCTACAACTTCACGTCTCACAGACAACTCCCAAAAAAGACGTTTAAAGGGTCAAAAACGCTGTCGAAAATTCCGACAGTGCACAGGCCGAAAAAGGACGCAATTTTTTCACCAAAAACCTAATGCAACTTGGTTTTCTAATCTTATAAATTAAAACCAAAGCAAGGCTTTTGCTTCAAGGTTTTTAGATTATCTAGGCTTTTTGAGAGAAAACCAATTTTGCTTTTAAAGATCAAATCTTGCCATCTAGGGTTTTAATTTTCTATGCCCAAACCTTGACTATTTGATAGTTCAAGTTAGTTTCGTTGATTATTCCTCATCCGGGGAATTAGAGGT
>NZ_JBHIOW010000125.1:0-527 GCF_042195725.1 Bartonella sp. AP65SXKL | reverse complement strand
GCAACAAAGGATAATGAAGCTGTTAACAAAGGTCAGCTTGATAAAGGTTTGAAGGATCTTTCTACCAGCCTTCAGTCAGATGACTCGGCTGTTGTTCATTACGATAAAAAAGAGGGTGATAATGGCGGCATTGATTACACGAGTGTGACTTTAGGCAAAGGTAAGGATAAGGCAGCTGTTGGTCTTCATAATGTTGCCGATGGTCAGATTGCCAAGGGTTCACGTGATGCAATCACGGGTGGTCAGATTAATAAAATCGGTGAGGATGTAGCTAAGTTTTTAGGTGGAGAAGCATCCTTTAAAGATGGAGCTCTTACACAGCCAACGTATAAATTATCTTACATTGCTAAAGATGGAGTTGTAACAGAGAGTGCCTTTCAAGGTGTTGGAACCGCTTTTGCAGGTCTTGATGAGAATATCAAGAATGTGAATGCAAGGATTAAAGAGGTTTCTGAAGGAGTAGCACAGGATTCTTTGTTATGGAGCAAGGAAGCCGATGCCTTTGTAGCGCGTCATGAAAAGAGTAA
>NZ_JBHIOW010000124.1:0-533 GCF_042195725.1 Bartonella sp. AP65SXKL | reverse complement strand
ATAAAAGAAGCAATTCATAATCATAAGATATTATCAATACACAACGTATTTAAAAAATACAAAAAAATATCAAAAAAGATAAAATATTATTTGACAATAAATACGTATTTTGTTATATAAATATTCAAGTGATTAACAAACACTTTACGTTAAGCGGATAGGTTACGATACAACCTTTCCTATGTTTTTAAAATACTGGCTGTTTTTTATGTGTTAATTAGCATATAATGACTCTGTCGGGTGTGCTTACATCATACAATACCCTTATGGGAAAAGTGTAAGCAACGGACTTAACGCCGTGTTTGTTAGCGCCCGATGCTTGTTAAGAGCGTCAATAACAAACAATTTTACGTTAAGGATTTAATTATGAAAAATACAGTAAAAAACATCCCCGTTATCTCTTCCATTTCAAATGAAACCGCGCTTGTTAATCAACAAGAGCCTGCAAAAAAATACGAATTTATTGATGATTGTGAATATATCGATGGTCATTTCTTAACTCGAATTAGAGCCTTAAGAGATTTTGATGATGT
>NZ_JBHIOW010000123.1:0-538 GCF_042195725.1 Bartonella sp. AP65SXKL | reverse complement strand
GAAGTCCCTTCTCTGATTTCCTCTTTCGTTGCAACAGGTATCAAATATTCATGTTCATGATCGGGTATCTTCATCTGTTTTCGTCCTCACATCATTCAGAGCACTTCGTCTAATGAACACTCTTTCAAATCTTCAAACTCTTCTCTTAAGGTCTCTAAGCGCTTCTCTAAATCTTTCAGTGAACCATCAAGCTCTGTTTTCAAAGCGGCTTTCAGTAAATCAAAAACGCCAGTAAGCGGCGCATGTACAAAACCTCCCCCAGAATACAAAACGACCCGTACTTGAGACGGGTCTCTAATCTCTGATATCGCAAACGGTTTTAATGACATTTCAACTCCTCATGTCTTGATCCCATAAATTACACTCACATTAACGGGGCGCGTTTCAATACCACCAACCCTCTCTGCCATGAGATGATGTTCATGATGCTCTCTGTCATTCAGACCTTCTGTTATAGGCGTTGAATAATATAAAAAATTAGCAAAGGGGCTCCTGATAAACCAAGGTAAACGTGGCGGCTTGTCTTTTTCTGTAAACC
>NZ_JBHIOW010000122.1:0-539 GCF_042195725.1 Bartonella sp. AP65SXKL | reverse complement strand
GAAAAACAAACCGGTTTCTTCCTCTATACTTACGGAAACACAGGAACCTTATCTTCTGAACGCGGACCTCTCAAATATGGTTATGGTGCTGATATCCGCTATGCTGCTCTCCAAGCCGGTGTCACATTCGCGGCATTAGAAGGACAAAATACCACAACACATTTCGGTCTTGTAGGCACCTATGGGCGGCTGTCTTTCACTCCAAAGGATATGGATGATGTAAGTAAGAGCACATTGGATAAATGGTCACTAACAGCTTATGGCAGCGTGCAGCATGACAATGGTTTCTATATGGATACACTGTTATCCTATGGAATTCTAAAAGGAGATATCGGCAATGCTATCATTGGCAAAACCGCAAAATTGCAAAATGCCAAAATGTTGAGTATCTCCACCACTGTTGGCAAAGAGTTTGCAACCGGAATGGAAAGTTTAACATTTGAGCCACAAGCACAAATTGCCTATCAACATTTGATGTTTAATACCATTGAAGATGCTGATAATTTTACCGTTGATATGAAAAATCCTTCTCAATGGTT
>NZ_JBHIOW010000121.1:0-550 GCF_042195725.1 Bartonella sp. AP65SXKL | reverse complement strand
AGTTGAATTTTTGAGCTTATACTTAAGATGAGTGAAAAATTCAGAAAATAATCAGCGCATTTTAAAATGCTGTTTATAAAAAAATATATCTTCACTGATAAAGAGACAACTGGTATAATTTTTTATGTGAAGAAATCATATATATTTCGTTTATTGAACCAATTCATAATTGAAAAGATTGAATAATGTTGTGAAAATACAGAGCGCTTATAGCTTATTTATAATCTCTTATTTGCACGTACAGCATATTGTGAAGTCCTTCATTCATTCTTAAAGTAAAAAGTTATTGCTCTATTTTTTGGTTTTGTTCATTCAGAAATAAATACACCATTTGCAAAAAAAAACTGAAGGTTTAAATTTGTTTATAGTTTGAAGAAATAAAATCAAACGCCTTATGTTTGCAAGTATGGATACGAGAACTCTTAACGCCAAAAATGTTCTTAAACTTAATAAAAGATACTATAATTGTGGATATAAAACACCTAAAATTAGAAAAGAGATTATTTTATTAGCCAAATTATTTACCTGTTCTACTTACTTTGTATACATG
>NZ_JBHIOW010000120.1:0-551 GCF_042195725.1 Bartonella sp. AP65SXKL | reverse complement strand
ATTCATATTTTTTGCACATAGAGATACCCTCACAATTTAATGTGATAAACATTTGCTAAAATTTGAAATGGAAAATTTGCTTAGAAAGCAGGCGCCCCCGCCGCGCCCGCCGCTGCTTTATTAATTAGACCCAGACAATCTCTAATTCACCATAAGGAGAGAGACGTTCAGTATAGGTTTTTATTTTAGTAGACCCGCCGACATTTTCACGAATAACAGCAATGCCATGAATATTGGCATTTTCATAAACATGCACGTTATTTGCTATACGAGCATTTTCATAAACCCTAGCATTGTCATAAACATAGGCATTATCATAAATAATATCCTTGCCATACACATGTGCATTACCATAAACATGGGAATTATCAGAAATAACAGCATTGCCATAAACATGGGCATTATCATAAACATAGCCAGCAATGATAGCATTGTCATAAACCCGCGCATGACCATAGATATGACCACAAGTGACAGCATTGCCAAAAACTCTTGCATTATCATAAACGTGACCATTTTTAAACACAAGAGCCTCATCATACACCCAGCAA
>NZ_JBHIOW010000119.1:0-554 GCF_042195725.1 Bartonella sp. AP65SXKL | reverse complement strand
AGCTCGGGTCTTTTAGAAGCCGTGTCAGGCGATATGACCTTCGATGTCTCAGCGCTTACCAACATGCGTGAAGGTGGGGTTGAAGTTAGCGATAAAGTGGTTTCTCACAGTTACGTGCGAGGAGAATGGGAAAATATCCCAAATGTTGATAAACACACAAGGATCAAGAAAAATATCGACACTACGATCATTCGTCAGCAGCCTCATTTTACCAATAATGCGGCACAGATTTTGGTAGGGCGTCATCTCACGGTCCATGCCGGTGATATCCGCAATAGCTATAGTTTGATTGCTGCTAATGGCAACATTGAGATGCAGGGTGATACGCTGCTCAATGAGGGGCGTGATTTAATTGAAACAACCAAGATTGTAACTGAAACACGCTACAGATATAAGCAATGTAGTGCCACAAATCCAGCATGTATAGGGCAAGGTGCAGAAGAATGGGATGGTCCTACTTTTACCCAAACACTCAAACGCACTTATGATGCTGTTTACGGCACGATTGAAGCTGGTGGCACGCTTGATGCCAAGTTGACAGGCTATATTGACAA
>NZ_JBHIOW010000118.1:327-555 GCF_042195725.1 Bartonella sp. AP65SXKL | reverse complement strand
TGGTGATACATGAGAAACTTGAACATTCTCCTCCGACAACTGATCATTATTTGATACAAACATACGCCCACCAACAAAACAAATACCAATGGTTAAAGAGATGAGACCAGCGGCAATAGCAGCACCTATCGCAATGCGCTTTTGCACCGAAGACTGATTAGCACGCCGCACAGCTTGAGAAAAAATATGCGAAACAATATGCAGATTATCTATTTGCGAAGTAGAAGC
>NZ_JBHIOW010000118.1:0-233 GCF_042195725.1 Bartonella sp. AP65SXKL | reverse complement strand
TTATCCTGTCTTCCTTCTACCAGAACAACTGAAAACTCATGCTCATGTGGAAGCACAGAGTTTTGTGTGTGTTGGTGACCTTCAACTATACCTGTAGATTTCCATCCAATAATTGAAGAAAGCAACTCTTTTTCAACTGCTAAATATTCTTCTTCAACAGTTGCAATAGCACTTTGCAAAATCTGTCTTTGCTTATCTGCCATCGCTTGTGGTATTGTGGCTGCGACAAACTG
>NZ_JBHIOW010000117.1:0-555 GCF_042195725.1 Bartonella sp. AP65SXKL | reverse complement strand
AATGCATATATACAAAACGTATCATATTGCAAGCGCTCTATGAGAGATATGAAAACTTATCAAAAGGAATGTAAATGATGCGTATGATCTTTAATCACTCTTTTGAATGAGAGAGCCTATAAATGCTTTTTGTTTCTCTCAAACGTATTAATCATAACGTCTTTATCTTTTAAAGAGATTCATTGAAAACAAAACCCATGATCATGATGCTTCTTTTAAAACGTTTCAATATACTAAGCTCAAAATCGAGCTGAGTGAATTCAAATAACGCATTCTATAAAATCAAAACGCTTGTTAGCTTTAACAAAACTCGTTTTTTACATTTACGAGTATTGGTTTTCAAAACAATCTCTCATAAGACAAATAAATAACCGCTTTTATCAAACGCAAGGCTTTAAAAACTGTTATAAACATCTGTTTCAAACGTTTAAACGTTCATTTAGAAAGGCTTTCATAAGTTTCTTTTAAACAGAACTTCTTTGCAAATTAATCGCTCTATATTTGTGCTCTGTACTTTTAAATGGTAACTTTTAAAACGTTTTTTAGTACCATATC
>NZ_JBHIOW010000116.1:0-556 GCF_042195725.1 Bartonella sp. AP65SXKL | reverse complement strand
GTGAATTATATAATCCTCTTTCTACTCTTAGCAACTGTATTTAATCTAATGATGAATATCTTTGCAAACTATTTGAGTGATATGAAACTCGATTACAATCAGAATGTAGCATACATGTTTGGAGGAGCTCTCATCTTGTCTATTATATCCATCATGCTGTTACTCAAACTATCAAGCATGGCCAATTCTCTCGCAAAAGGCATTACATTCGGACATCTATGGAGACATAAAAACTAGATGAGATAAAAAGCAATGGTTCCCGTAACAGACGCCCTTAATATCCATATGACAAAATAACGAGGATATCCAATCCTAAAGTAAAAAATATTTGCACTGAAATTGAGCTATTTTCATAAATTAAAAAATGAAATTAAGAAAAGATAAATTATCGTAAACTATACACTTTACTTTAGTGTCAAAATTATAATAATGACAACAAATATCAGAATGTATATAACAGTAAAAAGAGTCATATTAAAATGAAGTCAATCATTCTTGTGATTTTGATTGCAAACCTTTTATCGGCTTGTGCATTAGCACCAAAGCTAAAACAGCC
>NZ_JBHIOW010000115.1:0-565 GCF_042195725.1 Bartonella sp. AP65SXKL | reverse complement strand
TTCCACAATTCCTTTAATTGCTAAGCTTGAGAGTATTTTGAATGCTCTACCCTCCTTGTGAGGAGGCTTGATTCATTAGTGCTTATTCCGGCTCAATGCGATTAGAATTCAAAAGAATTGCAAAAAGAAAATATGATGAGAAAAATAGCAAGATAGAAAAAGAAAAGTCTCTGAGGAAGAAAAGAAACTAGTTGAATATTAATGACTTAGATGCTTTCTAAATTTTCACGCATATGGGTGCACGAATCTTTCAAAACTCAATTTTTTTTCAGATTGCTCTTTGTATGATCCAATTTTAAGCACAAAGGGATATATTTGAATACTCTGTGTTGCTTGGCGTATATATGCTTACTTGTTGATAATCTTTTATAGGCCATGTACATGCATCATTCTAACAGAAATCACACATTTTTGAGCTAAATTGTTAATTTTCGGATACGATATATGTACATAGCAATGCATGTTTAAGTATGTGCTAAAATTGTTTTTGCTTAGTAAATTTTTACTGCGAATCTCCAAACCAGTGTTAAGCCAGTTTACTCTTAGCCGTTATTGCTTTACTCAT
>NZ_JBHIOW010000114.1:0-568 GCF_042195725.1 Bartonella sp. AP65SXKL | reverse complement strand
ATAAAAGTTAGGGAATAGGATTTTCTAACATTTGTCTACAACAGTAGCATTTTCTTTTCTTTGCGCTTCGCTAATCATCTCTAATAATGTTTTGAATGCTTCTAAATCCTCTTGTGAAAAATCTTTTAAAGTTCTAAAAAACATGCCAACAGCTTCACCTCTCAACGGATCAGAAGTCTTGATTGTAAAACTTTTGCGACAAGCATCCGATTCTCTTCTCAAAATTTCTGCTACCTCTTGATCTAAAGCATAGAGTTCAATTATCTTTTCCTCCAGTCCTACAGGAACAGATTTTTTGCCAATTTCTACAGCAGATAAAAATGATACAGATATGTCTAATTTCTTAGCCATATCTAAAAGGCGTTCGGAGTGATCAATGCGAAGTTTCCGTAAAATTTTACCAAAAGATGTAACCATATAAAAAGTCCTATTAGAGAAGAAATATTTCTTCTGATTCTAACAAATCTTTTTATGATTTTCTTCAATTATTACGAATCAAGAGTTCTTTTCGGGGTGGTTTTTTAGCAAAACCAGAGGTCCAAAGGGTCTCTAATTCTAAAAAGTCAAA
>NZ_JBHIOW010000113.1:324-572 GCF_042195725.1 Bartonella sp. AP65SXKL | reverse complement strand
TCATTCAATATAAGAATAGTAAATTATCATTATAAATCAATATGTTGTCTGTTAAACGCTAAGTTGTTTTCTTACGCTTTTGTGCCACGGCGTCCCATACCTATCAAAGGGCTCGCTTTCTCATCCAATGGCCAACGTGAGCGAGGGGCAATATCAAGGGGGCTTGTCTCTCCCCGTGCGAGTCTTTGTGCACCAGCAAAAGCAATCATCGCAGCATTGTCAGTGCACAAGGAAAGAGGGGGGGCTAT
>NZ_JBHIOW010000113.1:0-246 GCF_042195725.1 Bartonella sp. AP65SXKL | reverse complement strand
GAGAACGACATTCTTGATGAAGGGGATACTGTTGGGTAAAGTATTGCAGAGCCAACTGAACGCGATCATATACTGTATCGGTAACTGCTGCTTGAAAACTCGCTGCAATGTCAGCAATGTCACTTTCTGTAAGAGGAGCCATGGCTGTTGCTGCTTGACGAACAGCGGTTTTGAGGCCTGAAAAAGAAAAATCTAACCGTTTTTCACCCTTTAAAGGTCGGGGAAGAAAAATGCGATTTTTGTCTC
>NZ_JBHIOW010000112.1:0-574 GCF_042195725.1 Bartonella sp. AP65SXKL | reverse complement strand
ACCTCTAATTCTGATCTTCCGCAAGTAAGACGAGCTTTACTTTCAAGAAAACCTACTATGTATAGTTGCTGACAAATACTTTATATTATTAAGACATAATATAAACATTCCCACATTAGATTCTCATTTAATATGTAACACCCTGAGTTCCGTAGATTAACAATTAACCTCGGAAGGGACATAGTTACAAGGATTCCGTCACTAAGAACGGAGGTGATTAGTTTAAAAACCTGATTAATTTAAAACTTTACTAATACGGCACGAGCCATTTAAATGAAATCGGGCATGACCCGTACGTATTAAAGACTTTACCAAAATCCTGTTTAGTAGCTAAGAGTATATAAATGAAACCAACCATCCAACAGATATAAATTATGTCTCAAGGTCCATTTTATAAATCACCATTTGAATAATAAATATTATACAAAATCTCTGTTTAAATATAAATACATATATACAACTGCACCACTAGTTCCCTCGGGAAACTAGTGGGAAACCAAGGTTCTGTATCAGAGTCCCTATACGATGATGTCCCCCGTACTCATCCCCGCAGTACCTGCAAAACAACTAAGGC
>NZ_JBHIOW010000111.1:0-600 GCF_042195725.1 Bartonella sp. AP65SXKL | reverse complement strand
CATTTATACATTACCTAAGTGTTTTCACCGTATGCTAGGCATCTCTTTTTTTTCATGGTTAAAAAATTTCATATCAAGTTCGTGTCTTTTCCTTTTGATAAGTGAGTATTCAGCATCACGTAAATGCGCTACCATTTGCATCTTTATAGATTCATTTTGGATCATGACTAATATACCATCGATATGTGCTTGAAGATCAGCAATGTCTTTCAGGTTTTCTTTTATTTGAAGTTCATCGAATAACTGTTTGAGGTATTGAAAACGATTTTCTACATGTTGAAAAGTTTTTAAAGTTACCGCTTTATCTAAAGTCGATACAAATTCTAAACGAGCAAAAATAGACTTGCCTACTTGATCAAAAGTCCCAGAAATTTTGTTTTCTTCCTCCAATGCCTTTTGATATAATTCCGTTGAAAGCTGATTCTTCTTATAGAGCGATTCTGGTTCTTTGAGAAAAAAACTAGAAAAGTCTATTTGCTTTGGGTTTGTTTTCTGACTCTTTGTTATAGCCTGATAGGCTTTTTCTATTTGTGAAAGTTGTTCTTTTTTTAACGCAAGCTGTTTTGTTAAGAGCTCAATAATTTCCCCTTTTTTTAATAG
>NZ_JBHIOW010000110.1:0-604 GCF_042195725.1 Bartonella sp. AP65SXKL | reverse complement strand
CGCACTTATGATGCTGTTTACGGCACGATTGAAGCTGGTGGCACGCTTGATGCCAAGTTGACAGGCTATATTGACAATCATGCGGTGCGTGAGGGGGTTGAGCAAGTTGGCTTAAGCTCTGGCGATAAAGGTTTGGCTGGTGTTAAAAACACCGATTTTGACGGTTCCAAACCACTGATTAGTGATGATCGATTGGACGGCATCATCAATGGTTTGAAAGGGCACAAAGGGCTTTTTGCACCAAGCACAAAAACACCCGCACCAGAATCCATACAAGTGCCAACGCAAGATGGGCTTAACTCTGTTAAGACAGAATTGGACCAGACCCAAACACCGGATGTGCCATTTTTAGTCGAGACGCGTCCAGATTTTATCAACCCAAGTAAATTTTTAGGATCGGACTATTACTTAAAAAAGATTGGCAATTATAAGCCTGAGCACGTGTTCAAAAAGTTGGGGGATGCTTATTTTGAATATCGTCTGGTGGGTGAGCAAATCTTTGAACTGACAGGCAATCGCACTCTTCTTGATGTTGAAGATCCCAATGCTCAAATGCAAAGGCTCTATGACAATGCTGTGGAGCAGCAAGATCCCTTGGGGTTAG
>NZ_JBHIOW010000109.1:0-608 GCF_042195725.1 Bartonella sp. AP65SXKL | reverse complement strand
CTGCTCAAAATCGCAATTTGAGATGATCAATCATTGAGTTGGAATCGTATTATTTGAGAAGCAGCGTATATAAGATGTGTTCACCTCTTTTAGCATAAATTGACTGATGATTTTTCTGTATCCTAAGCACATTATTCAGGACATTATTAAATAAGAGAAGCGTTTAAGGAATTCGGTCAACTTGACCAAATTGCTCTTCAGTCTGCAATTGTGCAATGTTTGCACCATTGCTCCTTTTAGGAATTGGGTAAACAATACCCTATTGCTGTACTCATGCAATTGGTGCAAGTTTCACCTATTCCTCATCACGACCGATCAAAGGGTCAAGTTGTCCCTTTGATTTTCTGTCACTCAGAGGTTTCCTTTTCTCCTGCCTCTTTTCCCTTGTTTGGTGCCTCGAGTGTGATTTCTGTGGTGTATCCGCTTTGTTTTTCATAGCGGTGGGTGACGGTTGCAGCTTTCCATGGTCCATTGATTTGCCCACGAAACCCTTGAAGGATGAGAGGTTGATCCGCCATGATTTCGGGACGCCCCTCAAGGGTCAAAGAACCACTGCCTACAGCACGACACAACCTGTCCGACTCGGAAGCAGCAGCAGCTCGTGCTTC
>NZ_JBHIOW010000108.1:330-613 GCF_042195725.1 Bartonella sp. AP65SXKL | reverse complement strand
GGGAGGTACTTAAGAAACCTTTTTAATGGGGCTATAAATCTGGTTTATAACCTATCATCTGTCCTCTTCATCCATATGGATAAAGTTTTCATCATCATCAATCTCTTCTGGTTCTCGTGCATCAGCCGCGGCTTTTTGGTCGTCTCCCACATCTGTTTCTAAGCCATTGGCTGCACCTGCTTCATCACGCGCACTGTATTTAAAATCCCAAGAGGTGCAATGTTTTTCATGGATAACAACAATAGGGAGTGTTTCACCGGTGATGGCTTTGCCTTCACCCCGT
>NZ_JBHIOW010000108.1:0-292 GCF_042195725.1 Bartonella sp. AP65SXKL | reverse complement strand
CTTCTGCAAGGCGTGTAGCAAAAGCCATATCGCTTTCTGATGTTTGGTCAATGTGTCGCACAATGATTTTTGCAAGAGAAGGATCAACCTTTGGCGTATAGCCATTACGCTCTGCTATCTCTTGAACAATACTGCCAAGGGTTTGCTGGTGATAGGATTGGCTTTTGGGGGTTCTGTAAGACGTGTTCATTGATGCGGCGCGCCCTGTCACGCTTAAGCTTTGTGGTGGGCTGCTCACAGAGATTTCGTCTATCAGATAGGATCCCATATCGCGGTTTTTCCCGCCTTCATA
>NZ_JBHIOW010000107.1:0-613 GCF_042195725.1 Bartonella sp. AP65SXKL | reverse complement strand
CAAAGAGACAAAGACCGTTCCCCCATCACACACAATCAAAATGTCACAGTGCATGTTAATGGGGCGCGTGAACCCATGGCCACTGGTCGTGCGGTTGCCCATGCTTTGCAACGGGCACGCGCTAATGCGCTGCATGGCGGGACAGAGTAATGACACAATCAAGGGGAGGGAGCCTATGAGAGATCCTTTGATGATGTTAGGTCCGCATCAATTTTATGTGGACTGGCTAAATTTCCAATCTTTTGAAGAAGAGTTTTCTGCCTCATGGGTTTGTATGGAGCGTTTTGGCAAGGCACCCAGTTTGCAATTTACCGGCTATGGCAATGATGCAAAAACCATTCATGGGGTTTGGTTTCCAGAAGAATTTGGTGACCGTGTAGCCATTGATGCCATCACTACAACTATCCGAAGAGCAAAGCCGGTTCAGATGCTTCGTTGGATCAATGATACGACCTATAGTGTCCTTCTCCATGGACCCGTAGTAATCACCACGATCAATAAAGACCACGACTATATCAGTCGCTCTGGTCAATCCCAGCGCATCCGCTATTCCATTACGCTCTTGCCCTTTTTTAATGGCGGAAAACCACAAGGACAATACCAAGAGAGACAA
>NZ_JBHIOW010000106.1:0-625 GCF_042195725.1 Bartonella sp. AP65SXKL | reverse complement strand
GTATGAAGCGGATTGTCAAATTGAAGATGGGTAATGCGGCAATTTTTAATGAATATGGAATTACAGAGCAAAATGTTGATGATGCTTTGCAAGCTCCCGATGAGAAAACGGTTGTGATGAAATTTGATAAGCCTTATCCAGCAGAGCTCATTCTTAATAATATTGTTGCAAGTCCGGCAACAGCTTTGCTTGATCGTAAGACGATTATGAAGCATGAAAAAGATGGCGATTTTGGAAATCAGTATTTGAAAAGTCATGCTGCTTGTGTTGGTCCTTATCAGTTAAAAAGTTGGCGCTCTGGAGAAGCTCTTTTGTTGCGTGCAAGCTCTCACTATTGGGGACAAGCGCCTAAACTGAAGCAGATTTTAATTCGCCATGTTGCAGAGCCCGGAACACAACGTTTGTTGTTGCAAAAGCACGATATTGATGTTGCTCGTGATTTGTCCCCTGAAGATCTTGCAGATCTGCAAAAAACAACAGATGTTAAAATCGAAGAAGTGTTAGAACCATCTATGATGTACTGGGGATTTAACATGACAAATCCTATTTTTGCTAAGGAAAAAGTACGTTTGGCGATGCGTTATCTCATAGATTATGAAGGTCTTGGCAAGAAGCTTCTCAAAGG
>NZ_JBHIOW010000105.1:0-636 GCF_042195725.1 Bartonella sp. AP65SXKL | reverse complement strand
ATTAGAGCGGTTGTTCCACAGGTTCCAACTTATCTTCTTTTGCCAAATGCCTTATTTCATGCTGGTTTAGTGGATATGACCACGCAAAATAAGACGTTAGAGACAATGCGGAATGCTTTTCATTCCTTTGGGAAAGATGATAAAAAGACAGCCTTTTTTCTGCGTGCTTATGGGGGGAGCCATCACTATGCTTCCAATTTATCTGCTTTTGAATATGGTTATGGTGCTGAGCTCGATTATAATGCATTTCAAGCAGGTGTTTTGTTAAATGAGATTGAGAGTTTATATGGTCGTACATTCTTTGGAGTTTTGGGGAACTATGGAAATCTTTCTCTACACCCTCAGGATGTTGAACAAAGCAAAAAAAGCGCATTTAATAAATGGTCTGTTACTGCTTATGGAAATTTGCAGCATGATACCGGTTTTTATATGGATGGGGTGGTATCGTATGGTCTTTTTAAGGGAGATGTTTTGACCCTTGCACGGGGCAAGGTTGTGGCGTTAAAGGGTAAACAATTTAGCGGTTCTTTAACGAGTGGTAGAACGTTTGCAACAGGGTATAAAGGTGTTGTTTTTGATCCGCAGATTCAGGTTGTTTATCAGCATCTTCAGTTTAATCAGGCGCGTGATATTGAT
>NZ_JBHIOW010000104.1:0-636 GCF_042195725.1 Bartonella sp. AP65SXKL | reverse complement strand
ATTTTGTGATAAAAACCACATTGAAATTAAAAACGCTTCTATACGGTCCATTTTGAGGCAAATAAACCCATTGGTAAAGTTATGGATTTAGATAGGGGATATTAAACCAGATGTTTTTAAAAAAACGTAAACAGAAGGGGGGAAAAAAGTTCGTTGCAACGGCGGTGGGGCATGCCCCATGGGGATTAGGGGTAGCAGAGTATTTTTACAATCTTTACGAATATGATGATGGTACAAGAGAATATGAAGAATTTGACGGTGGTCAGTATCATGAGATGCCTGAGAAAGTTGATTACAGTACCAAGGCTCAAGTGAAAGCGTGGATTTATGGGGGTGGTATTCCGAAAAGCGTTCTCAATTACGAACCTCTCATAGATGAGATCAATAAAGAGATCAAAAAATTATCAAAAACCGCAGGAAATAAATATGTTTACAGATAAGCAGCTAAGAGCCTTGTTTGGTATTATAATTTTTATATTTTTATGTTTTTTAGAAATTAAAAAAAATCCCTATTTTATCCAAGGTATTTTGATATTTGCATCTTTTGGTTTGATAATAATAACAAATATTTTTGTAATTTTATGCAATTCTCATATTCCTTTTGAGTTGCAGAACAATCCAAAATATAAAGATGAT
>NZ_JBHIOW010000103.1:0-640 GCF_042195725.1 Bartonella sp. AP65SXKL | reverse complement strand
GGAAAAAAGTTCCTTGATGAGAATGCCATAAAAAGAGTTTTGCGTGGTTGTCTTAAAGACTTCAAAAGAGATTTCTTTATTGTTTTATGCTGTTGTTTTTAACCAAAGGATTCCATTCATACCGTCTATCAGGACGCCGACCTAATTCATTCCCCTCTATAGGAAATTCACGAATATAGTTACAACGACATAAAAGCTCTAAAGCTTGCTTAACGGTTTGATTGTCTTTTAAAGATCTCCAACACCGTCTATAGATATCTCTTGCCGTAAAAACATTGGGTAAAAGATCACAGCGCTCTACAATTAATTTTGCACGCTCTGCTGTTAATGTATCATTCGCCGCATAAAGACGTTTTGCATGACTTATCAGATATTCTTCCCAATATAAGGCTCTCTCAAGGGCATCTCTATTGATTTCAAAACGCCCCCCTTCACTCAATTCAAAAATCAATGCAAGGGTTGGTATGGTTTTATTCATTTTCAAAAGATGCGCTTGTAAACTTGATGAGAAATGACCTCCTTTGATTGTTCTTTGAAAATTTTCCCACCATACACGAAACATTTCTTGAGCTTCAGCAGAAAAGCGTATGGTAATAGGGTGTTTTGGTGATCCTAATGGTTTATCATAAAGAGAACGAAA
>NZ_JBHIOW010000102.1:0-642 GCF_042195725.1 Bartonella sp. AP65SXKL | reverse complement strand
CGAACTATAGTTTATCGGCGACTGATAGAGATGGTAATATAACAGCCAATCCTTTTAAAAGTGTTGGTTCCGCTTTTGAAGGACTTGATAAGAATATCAAGAATGTAAATGACCGTATTAAGGAAGTATCTCAAAGTGTTGCACAAGATTCTTTGAACTGGAGCAAGGAAGCCAATGCGTTTGTAGCTCAGCATGGAGAGAATAAAGAGAGCAGCAAGATCACGTCTCTTGCGAATGGTAACATTGCGGAAGGTTCAACGGATGCAGTAGCAGGTAATCAGCTTTATACTCTAGGTAGCAGTGTTGCTCAGTATTTTGGAGGGGGCGCTAAGTATGAGTAAGGCAAATGGATAGCTCCTACCTTTATAGTAAAAACATTTGATGCAAATGGTAATGAAGGTGAGGAGAGCTATACGAGTGTAGCGGAAGCCTTTACAGGTGTTAATAGTGCTTTCATAAGCTTTGGTAATAAAGTTACCAATGAGATTACCAATCAAGTTAATAATGCGATTACCAAAGTGGAAGGCGACAGCCTAGTTAAGCAAGATGAGAAAACAAAAGTTATCGCGATTGGTGGAGAGAAAGACGGTACAAGCATCAGTATAGCAAATAGTGATGGTGCAGGACGGACCCTTTCAGGCG
>NZ_JBHIOW010000101.1:0-659 GCF_042195725.1 Bartonella sp. AP65SXKL | reverse complement strand
GGCAAGGCAAGATCAGAGCTATCAAATTCAAGAGCATCATTTTTATTATTCTTACGACGTTTTCCTACTTGTGTATCGGAACACACGGCAAAGGAACGCAAAGGCACTTCTGTATCTTCTGTCCATTCACGGATTGTTTGAGAGATAAGAGCAAGGGAGGGCACCAAAAACAAAACACGCTTGCTTTGACCTGCTATGGTTTCTGCTATCTTCAAACTGGTGAAAGTCTTGCCCGTACCACATGCCATAATCAGCTTGCCACGGTTTGCTTCTTGTAACCCTTCACAGACTTTCTCAAGGGCTTCTTTTTGATGATCTAAAAGCTTTTTTTTGGGTTGCTCTTTAAGAACGGCTTGTCCTTGTTCTTTATACGCCCCCCAATCGATTTGACTGTTCTCTAAATCAAAAAGGTTTATGCGTTGAATACGAACCTCTTATCCTTCACAAGTCAGTTCAACATTATCACTCCAATCTGTTTCGGTGCTATCAATCAGAATACGACGGGTGAATATTTTCTTGCCAGACGCTGCTATAAAACTATCAATATCTTCTTTTTTAATTATGTGAGAGGCGTCATAGCATTTACATTGAATAGCCGCATAGCCACCTTCATCACGGATTGTAGCGATCAAATCAATACCAATATCCGTTCCATCTTC
>NZ_JBHIOW010000100.1:0-667 GCF_042195725.1 Bartonella sp. AP65SXKL | reverse complement strand
GTGAGGGTAATTCTAACATTAAGCGTTCATCTCAATTAACATCCGATTTCATCGCTAGAGTACTCAATGGCATGCATTTGATAGTCTAATACATTCCTAGTTCAATTACATGCAAAACCCTCAAGTTTGGGTTAATTACGAAAAATCCTCAAAGTTTGGTTAATTACCAAAAAGACCCCAAACTTTGTACAAGTTAGCAAACTTGATTTTTTATTTGATAAACATGCTCTAGGGTGTTCACAAGATAACATATGTAAGCTAGAGCAACTGAATCATTCAACAACATAGCAGATCTGAAAATATTTTTCATTTTTAAAACATACTTTAATATCGAGTAAAACAACGACTCAAAGCATTTAACGTAGCAAAAAGGGTTTAGTACTAGTGTTCCTACCTTGTACGAAGAGTAGATAGATTTTTGACGAGTTTTGCCTTTGTGTTTCGGAGAGAAATCGAGCCGAATCGAACATGATCGCAGTATGTTTATCAGCAGGATCGTACGAGAAATAAAGCCTTTTGAAGGGATAACTTTTGATCAACGGAATTAGGAGCTGTAGAGCAAATAGGAGCTGATTTGAGCTCTCAAAAATGGCAGCTTGAGGTTTGGTTTGGCGTGAATGAAGAAGAAGATGAAGTTTTAACCTTAAGTTAATTTTTTTGTCAAGAC
>NZ_JBHIOW010000099.1:0-672 GCF_042195725.1 Bartonella sp. AP65SXKL | reverse complement strand
CAAACAGAGATACGCGATACCCTTGCCCCTATTTGGCATACAAAAGCTGGAACTGCTCGAACAGCACTAATGCGTCTTAATCTTTGTCTCAAACATGCGGCTGCATTAGGGTTAGATGTTGATTTACAAGCAGTAGAAAAAGCACGCGCTCTCTTAGGCAAACAACGTCATAAAAAACAAAGCTTACCAGCCATGGATTGGAGAGATGTGCCGGCTTTTTACCAATTTCTCTGCAAAACAACAACTATAAAACATTTAGCTTTGCGTCTGCTTATCCTTACAGGGGTTCGTAGCAATCCTTTGCGTCATATTCGTGAAGATCAGATTGAAGATGATATCTGGACAATCCCTGCTGAGAATATGAAAGGCAAGCGTGATGCCACAACAGAGTTTCGCGTGCCCCTATCATCTGAAGCAATAAAACTAATTGAACAAGCCCGCTGTATCTCTAAAAGTGATTTCATCTTTTCACTTACCGGTCGTGGTCCTCTTTCACATACGATGATGGCGGCGTATATGAGAAAAAAATAAAATTGAAGCTTGCCCGCATGGATTTCGCTCTAGTTTACGCGATTGGCTAGCAGAAACAACCGATGCCCCCTATGAGGTCGCTGAAACTATTCTAAGTCATACAGTAGGAGGACAAGTAGAGCGCTCCTATCGTCGTACTGA
>NZ_JBHIOW010000098.1:0-687 GCF_042195725.1 Bartonella sp. AP65SXKL | reverse complement strand
CGTATACGTGCTTTAAGAAATTTTAGAGATGTGTACGCAGGTGACTTAGGTGGCTTTATTGAAAATGAAAGCAATTTAAGTCATGAGGGAGACTGTTGGGTTGGGGACGATGCAAAGGTTTATGGTAGTGCTAGGGTTTACGGTCGAGCCAAGGTTTTTGGTAATGCCAACGTTTATGATAACGCTCATGTTTATGGCAATGCCATTGTTTATTTTGATGCTAAAGTTTTTGGTAATGCACATGTATACGGTACAGCAATAATTTGTGAAAATGCCCGTGTGTGTGGTGATGCATGGATTGATACAGGTTTTATTAGTGGTTGTGATTTAGTTAATAGTAGTAAAAAGAAATACGAACTTACAGACGATACAGTTGATCTCGGTCCTTTCAAGTTACACCGAATACGAGCATTGAGAAGCTTTGGCAAAGTAAAGAAAGGTGATTTAGGTGGCTGGGTAGAGAGTGAAGAGAACCTCAGTCACGAAGGTAATTGTTGGATTAGTGGTTTAGGGGCTGTTTTTGGTGGCGGCAGATTACGTGGTGATCACCTAGTTCCAAACTTTAATTACATTTCCAATACGACTTATAAATTGTCTATGTTAACACCACAACAATACATGGCATCTCTACCTTGGCACCGTAGAATATGGGAGCGACTCCGTTATTATTGGGAGTGCGGAATATGG
>NZ_JBHIOW010000097.1:0-695 GCF_042195725.1 Bartonella sp. AP65SXKL | reverse complement strand
ATCTCATTTCTAATATTTGTGAAAGAATTACCAACTCCAGCCAAAGCATCCGCCACATTGCCATAGTCTATCTCTTCAGAGTTACCATCATCCTTAACTGTCTTAACCTTAAAACTTGGAGCTTTCCATTTGCCCTCTTTATCATAACCTGCACCTCCACCAAAATAGGTTGCAAGTTGTTCGTTCAGCGAATAAAGCTGTCCACCCGTGACAGCATCCGTTGAATCTTTAGAAACATCACCATCTAAAAGAAACGTAATTTTGCTGTTATCTTGAGTGGCTACAGCTCTGCCTTTTTCTTCTTTGCTCTTTTCATGACGTGCTACAAAGGCGTTGGCTTCATCATTCCATAACAAAGCATCACCTTTAACTTGCTGAGTAATATTCGTTATGTTTTTAGTAAGTTCGCTAAACTTATTTGTTACATTATCATTGACATTCTTGATATTGCTATCAAGCTGGCTTTTGTTAACAGCGTCATTATTGTTCTTTGCTTCCCCAACGCCAGAAAGTGTCCGGTCTTCTTTCTTACTGTTGGCAATGTTGATTTCACTACCTTCTACTGCATCTCCAATAGTGAGACGACTCGTTGTCTTATCTTGCTGAACAAAGCTCTCGCTTTCCACTTTGGTAATCACATTATTAACCTGTTCAGTCAATTTATTCTGAACATTCGTGATAGAACTTCCAACACC
>NZ_JBHIOW010000096.1:0-701 GCF_042195725.1 Bartonella sp. AP65SXKL | reverse complement strand
ATTTTAACTCCAACACATTACTTATGGTCATTAAACTATTTGAGGATTTTAATTTACCCACTAAACTTTAAAAAATTTCAATTTACCCACTAAACTTTAAAAGGTTTCATTAACACTGTTTCAAATCGATTAATGTAAATTAGTCTTTATTGTCAATTCTATATCAAATATTGAAATCCATCAAGTGTAATGTTTTATCTATATTAAATTATGTAAAACTAAGACAATAAGCAGAATTAATTAAACTAAACTAAATTCACTAAACTATGACACTAAGCTAAATTAACTAAACTAAGGAGGGTGTATTCAATTCAGATTTTAAAAGAGTGTGACTAACTTTTTATAATCTGTGGATTCCTTTAAATTCATGAATTGTTTTAATTCCGTATAGATTGTTTTAATTTCGTATAGAGTCTAACAGATTTATGTGTAGACTTTTTAAAATCTCTAGATAAGTAAGAAGATTTGTAAGTAGAGTTATTAGTTATAAAAATTGCCTAGAATCCATCAAAATCCACCATTATTAAAATCCTCCAAAGTCATTAGACTTTTGAATACCATAAGATTTAGAAAGATATTTTAAAATCTTAATTGAATACACTAAGATTTTAACAGATTTTTTAAATCCTAATTAAATACCCATAGATTTTAAAAGTAAAAAAAAAAAATCTAACGTATTCTAAATGAAATCCACCCCTAAG
>NZ_JBHIOW010000095.1:0-705 GCF_042195725.1 Bartonella sp. AP65SXKL | reverse complement strand
CTGCTGTGAAAGCTAAATCTTAGTTTTCTCATAAATGAAACGTTTTTAAGAGCAAATGATAACTAAGTTATAACTGTTATAAAAAAAAGTTTTAACGTTTCTTATAAAGATCTCATTTTATGTTTCAAACGTTTAAACGTGCATTTAAAGAGGTTCTCATAAGCGTATTTGTACTTTTCATTAAAAGATAATTTCTTTAAATATTAGCCGGCTCAATTTTGAGTTGGCAAAATCAACCAGCTCAAATTCGAGCTCGTTATCTTAGAATAGAGCATTCTTTAAATATTACAGCTTTTGACTCAAAATTGAGTAAAATCCCATGCCTTATGATGTTACAATGGTTTTAAATTTTTCTTGCTTGCATTATATCATTAAAAAGCTTTTGATTTCATAAGACATAACATTGTGATTTTCATTCTATATGTCATGATATTATATTTATGCTGATTACTTATCATTTTCTAAACTTTTAGAAAGCGTTTTAAAAGTGATCTTGTCTTTAAATCCTTTTATGCAATCTTTATAAATTAAACCTATAAGCTTATAAAAGTTTTAAATGATTACTTTCTTATAGGATACTATAACATCTTTAGATTTTGCGCTCCCCAATTTTGGGGACCGTTAATTTTGTTTTTATCATGCGATTAACAATCCAATCATTAAAACAAGATGTGATCTTTAAACGTATGTTATCGATAATTCCAA
>NZ_JBHIOW010000094.1:0-719 GCF_042195725.1 Bartonella sp. AP65SXKL | reverse complement strand
ATGAAATTTTATGGATAGCAGTGGTTTCAGTTTTGCTCTTAAGCGGAGTGATGTTTCGTATTGCATTGCATTATCGCGACCAAGTTAAGGCGCTTAAAGAGCAGGTTCAAGATATTAAGAAAAAAATGAAAGAGAATGAGTTTAGGTATTTAAAGGAAAGCAAGCAGACAATTGATGAATGTGATGCGGATCTTGAAGAACGTGACAAGGAAATTAAACAACTGAAGCAAGAGATTGAAGAACGTGACGAGGAAATTAAACAACTGAAACAAAAGACTGAAGAGCATGAAAAGGCGTTCAGAAATGTAAGTGAAGTTGTAATGACACTCGAAGCAGATGTTCAATCACGTGATACGGAAATTAAAGAATTGAAGCAAAAGATAGATGCGTACCGAGAAGACTTTAAACGGAAAAGTGAAAAGATACAGGCACTAAAAGCAGATGTTGCATCACGCGACGAGCAAGTTGAAAGACTAACACAAGAGCTTAAACAGCGTGATGAAGTAGTAAAAGCGCCGCCTCATAAGAATAAGAAGAGTAAGAAGAAAAGTAAGTGAGAAGATAGAGGTGGAAGATATGATACTTAAAAAGAAGTATGAATCTACTGATGAAACAATCGAAGTTAATGGAGTTACGCTTCACCGTATACGTGCTTTAAGAAATTTTAGAGATGTGTACGCAGGTGACTTAGGTGGCTTTATTGAAAATGAAAGCAATTT
>NZ_JBHIOW010000093.1:0-722 GCF_042195725.1 Bartonella sp. AP65SXKL | reverse complement strand
ATATCCGTATAGGATTTCGACTCGTTAACAGCATCATTGACAAGACCACTAACTTTCTCATCCGTATACTTATTGGCATCTTCAAGAACTATCTTCATCTGCTCTTCAGTATAATCATGCAACTGACCGCCATTAACAGCTTGCTGAGAACCTGTTTCAATCTTGCCTGCCGCTACATTGTCTATCATAACAGGTTCGCTGTCATTGCCTCCTACTAACGTAATGCTATTGGTCTTTTTCCCATCACTATCTTTATCATAGTTAACAACGCCATCTGTTACGGCTACTTCAATATCTTTCACATGTTGATCTATCGTATCTACTTTGTCTTCAACCTCTTTTACCCTCTCATTCGTGCTCCAAAGCTGACCACCATTAACAACTTCTTGCGAGCCTTCTTCTATCTTACCATCCAATACATTCGTAATCTTACTCGACTTACCATCATGCTTCGCATCATACGCGCCTTCTTCTTCATTCCAATTCAAACCATTGCTCGCCACATTCTTCTCAACATCATGAATACGCTCGTTGATACTCGTCATACCATCACTGACACCATCAAAAGCTCCTGCTACATCATGATAGATCTTCTTTTCTGACGAACTACCATCAGAATTGAATTGTGAAACCTTGAATTCCGGAGCCCTCCATTCGCCACCTTCATAGCTAGCTCCTCCTCCTAAATACATCGCTAGCGTCTGATGCAAGGAATAAAGCTG
>NZ_JBHIOW010000092.1:0-725 GCF_042195725.1 Bartonella sp. AP65SXKL | reverse complement strand
CAAAAAGGCATTGTATCTCCAGCATATTCAAGGAGATAAAACATGGAAACTCGCATTCCTGAAAACACACCATTCGAGACGAATTTTCTAGGAGAAACGTCTCTAGAAGAAAAATATTCACTCTTTCACACACCCATTTCATGGTCCGCAATCTTTGCGGGACTGGTGACGGCTCTTGCCACCTCAATCTGCCTCTCTTTTCTGGTCACCGCTTTAGGCTTAAGCCAAATGGATTTCACCTCTTCAACCCCATTTGAAGGCTCTTTCCTCTCCTTTGGCGTGGGCTCTGTTATCGTTACACTGATTAGCCTAGCCTTGGGAGGCTTTGTAGCTGGACGTTTTGCTGAAACCTCAGGGACTCTTCATGGCTTTCTCACCTGGGCTCTCATAACATTGCTGATGACCCTCCAAGCCATCCACGTGGTTTCTAGTACAGCAAAGATAGGAGCTAAAACGGCTCTAGAAAACAGCTCCATGGTCCAACAAACCGTAGACAGCCTAAAAAACAATATTTCCCCTATACTTGCAAACTTAAACAGCGAAAGTCTTGAACAGTTTTTTGCAAAAAATAGTGACAATGATATCAATTTTGACCAACTTTCGAGTGAATTGCGCACCCTTCTCAATAAAAGCGACATTCCTGCTCTCAACCCTGATCGCTTAAAACAAACCTATCAAGCTGCACTCAATGATATTGGTTCTGCGATAACAGCTTTCAAAAATGA
>NZ_JBHIOW010000091.1:0-725 GCF_042195725.1 Bartonella sp. AP65SXKL | reverse complement strand
AGAGAAACTGAATAGACTTGGCTTGCTAAACTCACAAAGGGGTATAGAATCTTATAACCATAATCTATACCTCTCTTGTTAAGTTGATTAGATACAATCTTTAAAAGGAGTGTTTATATGCATTATTCTAAAAAGAAGAAACTTACACTTTTAAATACTCTACTTTGAATTGCTTTAAGACTTTTAAGAAATCCCATCTTAAAGTGAATACGCTTCTTTTGGATTGCCTTTAAAGATTATACCGTAATCTAAAATGAGTGCTTTATTGTTATCAGAAGCTTTATTTAAAGAGGGTTATGTATATTCATTTTCTTATATTACTTATAGGTTTTGAATGTTTCTACCCCCCCAAAACCCTTACAAAACATAGAGCATTAGTTGAATTTATAGGTTGTACTATTGATATAGGTTGTTTTTTGAAAAATTGATAAAAAATAACATATTGAAATATAATGACTTTTATTTTTTATTGAAAAATATGTAAAGGGGGGCGTAAAAAGCACCTCCAAAACTCATAACCATAATGGTCTTGATAGCATTTATTATGATTATAATCCCTTTCTTTTGAAAGGCTTTAAAAGATCACATACTCTCATAAGACATGTTTTAATCATTCACTAAATGATCACTTTTGTCGATTCAATGTACTGACATAAACTGACAAATATATATTTACAGTTGTATTTATTTGTTATGGCTGTTTTAATAAGTTGTATTTTGAAAAA
>NZ_JBHIOW010000090.1:0-727 GCF_042195725.1 Bartonella sp. AP65SXKL | reverse complement strand
GGACTGACCTTTGCTTGATAGCCATGGCGTTTGGCAAGTGTCTCCACAATCTCACCAACAGTTTTGTGATCAAAATGTTCACTCACCTGTTCTTTGAGCTCTTTACGCATCGAGGCGCTTTTGCCACAAAGGCGCAAAATCTCTCCATCACTGCCCCCACAACTTACAACCGATTCGACAACAAAACGCCCCATAAAGGCACTGATGCTGTTCTCATAGCCAAAAATCACTTGCAGAGTGCTGTTGCTTGAGGGAACCTCTAAATCATTGCCACTATCATCAAACTCTGCTTCAAATGTATCGGCTTCATTCCCGGCATGATCCGTGATAGTTGCGGTTAAAAGACGCTGGTAAAAAACCTCATGAACAGGTTTGTTTCCCACCTTGACCGCAATAAAAGGGTGTGTACGCATTAATCCCATAACCGCTTCACCATGCTTTGAGGATTAGACAACACAAATTCAGGCAGAATGACCTTTAAGCCCCGCGGTAAAAACACACCATATTTGGCAATCTCTGGATTGGCTTCCAGTGTGGCTTCTAAATAGCCGTTTAGTCCCCCAACTTGAGAACGGTCCCCTAACACAGCCATGACATGGTGAAAGCAAAGGAGATCGAGGCTCATATCCTCTAGCTCTACAACAACATGTTTTTCTGGTATCTTCATAGAGTTTGTCCCACTTGGATTTGTCCCTCTTGGTATTGTCCTTGTGGTTTTCCGCCATTA
>NZ_JBHIOW010000089.1:0-751 GCF_042195725.1 Bartonella sp. AP65SXKL | reverse complement strand
TTAAAGAGCTTTGCAATACATCAAATATATCATGACCATGTTTTTTATATTTTATAAACCTGATACCTTTTTATTTTTCAATTGCACTATAAAAAATACGTGGTGCACTATTCCAAACCCATTTTTTAACATCAGGTGTCATCGCTATCGTGTGATACGTCTGATAGATAAAAGCATAAGGTCCTTTCTGCATAAATTCACGTTGCAAATCAGCATACATTTGCGCCCGTTTTTTGGGATCTTTTTGAAACAACGCATCTTGAACCTTTTGATTCATAGTTTCATCCAAATACCCATGGCACCAACTCGCATAGCCTGTATTTTTAGCCTCAAGCCGATTATCTGGATTATAAATAAGACGTGAAGCCATTGTATGGGGGTCCCCAGAGCCATTATTCCATCCGAAAAAAATCGTATCAAAACCACGCGCATAAAATTTTGAAAACAACTGCGTACCTACAAAACGTTCAATTTTAAAACGTACTCCAACTTTTTTTGCATTGTCTTGGAGAGACTGAGCAATAGGCAAAGCAAAAGGATAAGGAGAGGCACCGGCAAAAATACTGGCCTCAAAACCATCCGGATAACCGGCTTCCGTTAAAAGTTGCTTTGCTTTTTGGAGATCAAGTTTAAAGGGTTGTCCCTCTTTTTCATCCAAAGCTCCAAGATTACCAAGAGGAATAAAACTTGCACGTGGAATACCAACATCTTTGAGAAGAGTCTTACCGAGTCCTTCATAGTCAATAAGATA
>NZ_JBHIOW010000088.1:0-760 GCF_042195725.1 Bartonella sp. AP65SXKL | reverse complement strand
TTCTGGACTACTACGTGGGCGGTGATTTAAACACCAAACAGAATTGGGCAAAATATCCCCCGCTTGATAACCCGATACAAGATATTGATTTATAATGATAATCTAGCTCTGTTCATATTGAATGAGAACCCTGAATAACGTAAGATTCTCTCATCTTAAATCTGTGTATCTTGAATCAATCAAAATCACTTGCTTGCACGTCACAAGCGGGGTTGATGTGTGGGTAAAAACTATAGCAGAAAGGAGTAAAAATGGTTCTTATGAATCGTCTTAATGCAAGGGCTGTCGCAACATTGGGGGCTGGCAAATATAATGATGGTGCCGGCTTGCTTCTCCATAAGCGTAAAGATGGTGGTGCTCAATGGATTTTACGGTATACCCTTCACGGACGTCGTCGTGAAATGGGCTTGGGTGCCTTGCGAGATGTTTCTTTAAAACAAGCCCGTGAATTGGCAACTAGGTGGCGGGCTGTTTTACGTGAGGGGCGTGACCCTATTAAAGAACGCAACAAACAAAAGCGTGAGGCAATGCGCAATCTCCATTATTTAAAAGATATTGCTCTAGATGCTTTTGAAAGCCGTAAAGCTGAATTAAAAAATGATGGTGAGTCTTGTAATTGGTTTTTACATTTACGCCTCCATATTCTCCCTAAATTAGGCTGTCTGCCCGTTTCAGAGATTACGCAAACAGAGATACGCGATACCCTTGCCCCTATTTGGCATACAAAAGCTGGAACTGCTCGAACAGCACTAATGCGTCT
>NZ_JBHIOW010000087.1:0-768 GCF_042195725.1 Bartonella sp. AP65SXKL | reverse complement strand
CTCTGATAGACTTTGTTTGTCTGAGTAATTTTTTCTCCCTTGTTAGTTATTTCAAACTCAACCTCAATAGGTTTTGACCAGAATTTTCTCTCTTGCCCCAAATATTGAGTTGCAATAGCTTCATCGCTCATTTTTTCTAGCGATTGTGCGATTTCTTTCCCCACATGCGCAGTATTTACTTCAGAACTAGTTGCTCCCGTTATAGCCGCTTCTTCAGCTTTAGCAGCAAATTTGATGAGATCTTTTTCTACAAGCTTTCCCGCAAGCTTTACGCCTCCCTTGGCTGCTGAAACAGCACCGTCAGTAAGCACTGTAGAACCCACTATATAAGCCACATCTCCTAATGGTTTACCTAGCATTTCGCCAGATTCAGCACCAGCACTGAATGCTCCATCCCCCCCTTTCTCCATTGTTTCATGTATGTGATCTATATGCCCCCCAAAGGAATCCTTTATGTGATCTATACGCCCTCTAAAGGAATCCTTAACACCTCCCCAGAATTGACCAACTCCTTCCCAGAGTTGACCAGCACCTTCCCAGACATCATCAAATATATGCCCACTCGTGGCCCAAGCTTTTGCTGTTCCAACGCCTTGAAGGGCATTTTGATAGATCTCATCAACTGAACTGTTTCCTATTGCCGATCCTAATTCTTTAACGTCATGAACTGTCGCATATATTCCGTTTCCTATTGCCGATCCTAATTCTTTAACGTCATGAGCTGTCTCAGATATTCCGTTTCCTATTGCTTTTACGGCACCAACAATC
>NZ_JBHIOW010000086.1:0-789 GCF_042195725.1 Bartonella sp. AP65SXKL | reverse complement strand
AATGGCGAAGAGCAAGTTTGAACGAACAAAACCGCATGTTAATATTGGTACGATTGGTCACGTTGATCATGGGAAGACCTCGTTGACAGCAGCGATTACGAAATATTTTGGTGAATTTAAAGCTTATGACCAAATTGACGCTGCGCCAGAGGAACGTGCACGTGGAATTACTATTTCTACAGCACACGTTGAGTATGAAACGGAAAATCGTCACTATGCGCACGTTGATTGTCCAGGACACGCTGATTATGTGAAAAACATGATCACAGGGGCAGCACAGATGGATGGTGCTATTTTGGTTGTTTCAGCAGCTGATGGCCCAATGCCTCAGACACGTGAGCATATTTTGCTTGCACGTCAGGTTGGTGTTCCGGCAATTGTTGTTTTTCTTAATAAAGTTGATCAGGTTGATGATGCAGAACTTTTGGAGCTTGTAGAGCTTGAGGTTCGGGAACTTTTATCCAAATATGATTTCCCAGGCGATGATATACCAATTGTTAAGGGTTCTGCGTTGGCAGCTCTTGAGGATAAGGATAAAAGTATTGGTGAAGATGCTGTTCGTCTTTTAATGAGTGAAGTTGATAATTATATTCCAACCCCTGAACGTCCTGTTGATCAACCATTTTTGATGCCGATAGAGGATGTGTTTTCGATTTCGGGTCGTGGAACCGTTGTTACGGGTCGTGTTGAGCGTGGTGTTATTAAAGTTGGAGAGGAAATCGAGATTATCGGTATTCGTCCAACGTCTAAGACGACGGTTACAGGCGTTGAAATGTTCCGCAAGCTTTT
>NZ_JBHIOW010000085.1:0-801 GCF_042195725.1 Bartonella sp. AP65SXKL | reverse complement strand
TTAAAAACTAGTCTGCAATCTATTCATTAAAAGGCTTTTCATTTCATAAGATATAAAATACCTCTTTATCGTTTTTTTAACTTTTAGTAAGCGTTTTAAAAGCGATTTTATCCTTAATCCTTTTATGCAATTTTTTAAATTAAACCTATAAGCTTATGACAGGTTCAAACAGTTAATTTCTTTAATGCCATTTTAGAGGTTTTTCCCAATTTTGGGAAAAATTATATGATCTCTATTTTCTATAAATGCGTATCTTTTGGTACAATTTATCTTATAACAGTTTCAAACGATTACCCTCTATAGGTAATAAGATATTGCTATAGCATTTTTAGATTTTACGCTTCTCAATTTTGAAAACTGTAATTTTATGTTTTTATCATGCGATTAACAATCCAATCATTAAAACAAGATGTGATCTTTAAACGTATGTTATCGATAATTCCAAACAACTAAATTTTAAACAATGCGATTTTGAGTGATAAAAACATATCATAAAATTTATAAACTGTTATGAATGATATCGGCTTTTCATTTTATTTGAATACACACATGCGTTATAATATTCACGTCATGATTTGCTTTTTATGGTCTATTCATACATGGCAATCTTATATAAAAAATGATCAAATGAATCACGTATAAAAAGATGGATTCTTAAGTGGATTCATATAAAATAATTGCAAACAACATATTGACTTTATTGCGTTTTTTTGTATAATGTGACTCTGTAAACCAAAAGGGAGTCTCTACCTGTGGACTTCCTGCTATTTGGTCAAATTCTTGATTACACTTGTCCAAAGC
>NZ_JBHIOW010000084.1:0-823 GCF_042195725.1 Bartonella sp. AP65SXKL | reverse complement strand
AAAAAGCTAATCATAAAGAAGTTTAAGAAGAAAAAACAACTTCAAAATGTCCTTCAAGCGTTTTAACTTCTTTCGGATTAACAATAATCTTTATATCGTTTCCCAATTTTGCCAAACACTCAAGCATTTTCATTTCACTAATTCCTCGAAATTCTCCACTTAAGAGTTTAGACAGTTTTGGTTGAGTCATTTTCAAAAGTTGACTAGCCTGTTTTTGTGTTAAGTTCTTTTCTTTCAGAATTTGACTAATCTTATGAGCAAGTTGCGCTTTGATAAGCATCTCTCTGGAATCTGAAAAGCCAAGATCCGCATAAACATTGGAACTACCGTGAAAAACATTGATCATTTTAATTCCCTTCTAATTGTTCTGCTAACTTGAGACGTTCTTTAATCAGATTAATGTCTGGTTTTGGTGTTGCAATGCCACGGGTCGATTTTTTCTGAAAACAATGCAACACATAAAGAGATTTTTTATATTGTATCGTATAAACAGCGCGATAAGTTCCTTGAATATCGCGTTCAATAATTTCTAGAACATTGGCAGATCCAAACCCCTTGAGAACCTTAACATTTTCTCCTCTATCTCCTATCTGAGCAAGATAAAGAGCATAACCAATCCTTTGTTGAATAAGATCAGGAAGACTTTTTATATCTTTGAGTGAAGAACCAAGCCATATGATACGTTTTATTTTACTCATGATTATTAATATACCCATATGGGTATATTTTCAAGTGGTTATTCTAATTTTGTGATTTTTTAATAACTATTATTAATAAAATTGACTTGATAAAAATGGTAACAAAAAACCATAATTGTTTATTT
>NZ_JBHIOW010000083.1:0-824 GCF_042195725.1 Bartonella sp. AP65SXKL | reverse complement strand
GCGAAATGGGCTTGGGTGCTTTAAGAGATGTCTCTTTAAAACAAGCCCGTGAATTGGCAACTGGGTGGCGGGCTGTTTTACGTGAAGGGCGTGACCCTATTAAAGAACGTAATAAACAAAAGCGTGAGGCAATAAGCAATCTCCATTACTTAAAAGATATTGCACTAGATACTTTTGAAACTCGTAAAGCAGAATTAAAAGGTGATGGTAAAAATGGTAAATGGTTTACACCTTTACGCCTTCATATTCTCCCTAAATTAGGCTGTTTACCCGTTTCAGAGATTACGCAAACAGAGATACGCAATACCCTTTCTCCCATTTGGCATACAAAGGCTGTAATTGCTCGAACAGCATTGATACGTCTTAATCTTTGTCTCAAACATGCGGCTGCATTAGGTGTAGATGTTGATTTACAAGCTGTAGAAAAAGCAAAAGCTCTCTTAGGAAAACAACGCCATAAGGTCACTAATAGACCAGCGATGGATTGGAGAGAGGTTCCGGCT
This sequence comes from Bartonella sp. AP65SXKL, assembly GCF_042195725.1. Lineage (NCBI taxonomy): Bacteria > Pseudomonadati > Pseudomonadota > Alphaproteobacteria > Hyphomicrobiales > Bartonellaceae > Bartonella > Bartonella sp. AP65SXKL. The sequence goes on along the minus strand of NZ_JBHIOW010000083.1, from coordinate 321 downwards.
TTTTATAAAACACTCTGTGAAGCATCAACCATAACACAACTGGCTTTGCGTTTGCTTATTCTGACAGGTGTTCGTACCAATCCTTTACGTCATATTCATAAAGATCAAATTGATGGGGATATATGGACCATACCTGCTGAAAATATGAAAGGCAAGCGTGATACAACAAAAGAATTTCGCGTGCCTTTATCAACTGAAGCATTAGACATTTTAAAACAAGCACGATTGCTTTCTCGTAATGATTTCTTTTTTTCTGCTAAAGGTCGCGGTCCCCTCGCTGAGAAGTGTATGGCTCAATATATGAGAGACAATAAACTTGAA
>NZ_JBHIOW010000082.1:0-832 GCF_042195725.1 Bartonella sp. AP65SXKL | reverse complement strand
GTGGATTTTGTTTTTACAAAACAAGAATGGAACAGACAGAAGATTTGTCCAAAATCTGAAATAGAAACAGATAAAACTGATAATCATTACTTCAAAATTCACGCAGCAAGGAAAATTGCTCAAGCAGAACGTCATAGAAACTATGGCAGAATATTATATCAAACCTTGTGTTTTTCTTAATTAAGGGGGGTGATGATGCAAAACTTTATTACAATATCTGAAAACAATTTTCAAAACACAACAGTTCAAACGATGTCTAGTCGTGAAATTGCAGAGTTATGCGGTAAGCAACATGCGCATATTATGCGTGATATTCGACAAATGTTAGGAGAATTATATCCTGAAGGGGGTCAATCCAAATTTGGATCCACCTATTTAGATAAACAGGGTAAGCCCCAAAACTGTTACAACCTCCCTAAGCGTGAATGCCTTATCTTAGTTTCCGGTTACAGCATGACATTACGTGCTAGGATTATAGACCGTTGGCAAGAATTGGAAAAGCAAGTAGTAACACCACAAATCGACTATTCAAGTCCAAAGGCTATGATTGGCTTTTTGAATTACCTACAAGGTCAAATAGATCAAAAAGACACCATCATTGAAGATTTAACACCAAAAGCCATGGCTCTTGAAAGCTTACAACGTCATGACGGACTGTTTAGTCTTACAGAAGCCGCTAAAATACTTGAGATGCAACCAAAACAATTCATTCTCTTCTTACAGCAAAAAGGTTGGGTTTACAGACGAGCAGTAGGTGGAAATTTGCTTCCTTATCAAGACAAAATCCAAAAGAAACTTATGGATTGTCCAACTATCACACTTCAAACCGCAA
>NZ_JBHIOW010000081.1:0-854 GCF_042195725.1 Bartonella sp. AP65SXKL | reverse complement strand
TCTGCTATCTGTTTGGATTCTCTTGACTCCGTTAATGCCTTCTCTACTGCCGTTTGTACTTGAGACGCTGTTTTTGTAAGTTCTCTAACAGAAGATGTCGCCCGTTCCGATAAACCTTTTGCTTCTTCGGCAATATCCTTCGCATCAGCGGCTGTCTGTTTGGCTCCATCTGCCTTCATACTTGCTTGTGTCGCTACTGTCTTAACTTCATGACACGTTGCTACCGCTGTTGCGGCTACTTGCGTCGTCTCTGTTGCTGTTTGGGAAGCATCTCTCGCTGTTTGTTCTGCACGTTCAGCAATGGATTTCGATTCATCGGCTAATCTCTTTGCTTCTGTCGAGACATGGACGGCGTTCTCACTTGCCTGCTTGACCTCTACAAAACTTTGCAATGCCGTAGCCAATGAACCTTTCGTACTACTTATTTCCCCTGTAGCTCTATCAAATCCTGCCTTCGCCTCTTCTGCCATTTGCTTGGCGGCTTCAGAGGCACCCTTGGCTTCTTCGGCTAATCCCTTGGCTGTATCCGCTGTATCTTTTGCACGATTAGCCGTTGTCGTTACTGCTGTAACCGCTTCACCCGTTTTGGTAACTTCGCTAAGCGCTCTTTCCGATACTTTTTTCGCCTCTTCTGCAACCTGTTGCGCGCCATTCGCACGCGCCATGGCTTTTTCTGCTTCTTTCCTTGCATTAACAACCTGCTCTAACGGCGCAAAGGTTTCATACGAATACAAAGAGGCCGTCCCTAAAAGCTTCGGAACAACAACGCTGTCTTGAGAAGTCCCTTCTCTGATTTCCTCTTTCGTTGCAACAGGTATCAAATATTCATGTTCATGATCGGGTATCTTCATCTG
>NZ_JBHIOW010000080.1:0-865 GCF_042195725.1 Bartonella sp. AP65SXKL | reverse complement strand
AAAAAAAACCCGCAAAAATTCCCCCTTTTTTGTGTTTTGTGGGTTTTGGGTGTTTGGGGGGGGGGGGGGGGGGGGGGGTTGGGGGGGGGTAGGGGGGTTCTTTTTACCCCCCCTTTATATATATTTTTTAGTCAAAAATAAAAGTTATTATATTTCAAGTGGTTAATATTTTACAGATCTAAAAAACAACCTATATTGAAATTACAACCTATAAATTCAACCAATAATATATGTTTTGTAGGTGTTTTGGGGGGGTTAAAAACAGACAAAACCTATCTATAAAATAATTCATAAAACTTATCAAAATACTCATTCTGATGTTTTAAAGTCCATGGTGCATTTGTCTTGATTAACAGGTCAATTAACACATCAAATAAACAGCAAATTTCACTATTTTGCTGATCTGATCCCGTATCATGGGCTGTGGATAAACCGCATTTAAAAAACTTTTTGAAAAAAAATTATCCGCTTTTTAGCATTTTTCGCATTTTTCATACTATTCATTCAAAATGGATTTAATTAACTTCATTTCGATTCTTTTGAAGAGAATTAATCAATAGAGTATATTGTCATGGAGTTTATTCTTTATGTCTCACCTTCATAAGTCTGATCATGAATATGTCTCTTTACGCTCTCTCTTAGAATATTATCGTCAACAAGCAAAATCACCCCGTGAATTGGGAACCATGTTTGAAAACCTTGTAAAAGCTTATTTGACAAACGACCCGCTTCAAAAGCAAGAATACGAAAAGGTTCAAACCTATTGTGAATGGGCGCAAGAGCGTAATGAAGATGGAACGGATATTGGTATTGATTTGATCGCTACAATCCGTGATGAAGGTGGCTATGCGGCTATTCAATGTAA
>NZ_JBHIOW010000079.1:0-869 GCF_042195725.1 Bartonella sp. AP65SXKL | reverse complement strand
ATCCTCTGCTGTGCCAAAATCTATAACATCCGGATATTTATTAATTAATTGTGCAACATCATCCAAGGTATAGGTTTTCATCAATTATTCTCCATCAATTATTCTTTAAGTTGCTGTTTTGCTCTTTTTATCAACCGTAGATCATTACTGCCGATGCTCCTGTCCCCATCTATCAAAATCTATCCCTAGAATACCCCATTTCATATCGATTATTCCTCCTAAATTACTGTTTTTTTCTGCTCTATAATCTTTAGCGCGTTCCTTCCAATATTCCTCTCTCCACTTATCAAACTTTTGTCTATCAATAAGCGATTGATGTATTTGTTATGAGATTCCTTGCTGATTTCTGCTATGGGACCATCATGCGTTTGTAACAAATGATGCAACTCAACAGATTCATTATCAAAACCAATAGGTGCTCTTCCTGTTTCCATTCTCTCAATATTGGTCCCCCATACTTTTTCTCCTTTTACCATCCACTCAGAAATTCTGTTAGGATCGAACAAATCGTCTCTCTGATAAACTTTGTTTGTCTGACCAAATTTGCTATCTGTAAATTTAGTGGGTTTTTTGTTTAACCAAAGCTTTTTTTCTCCAGAAGCAGCTTTTGTAAGATCTTTTTTCTTAGCAAGTTTGGCAAAATCTCCCTGAGCAGCAAATTCTGCAAGATTTTTCTTGGAAGCGCATTGGGCAAAATCTTTCCTGGCCATGAATTTGATCACAGCCTTTTCGGTAAGCTTTACACCTTCCTTGGCTAATCCAGCTGCAGCACTTACAATACCACTGCTTTTCCTAGTGGTTTACCTGTCATTTAGCTGAATTCAAAACCGGCATTGAGTGCTCCATCCTCCCCCCTCTTTTTATTCATT
>NZ_JBHIOW010000078.1:0-875 GCF_042195725.1 Bartonella sp. AP65SXKL | reverse complement strand
GACTGAAGGCTGGTAGAAAGATCCTTCAAACCTTTATCAAGCTGACCTTTGTTAACAGCTTCATTATCCTTTGTTGCTTCACCAACACCTGAAAGTGTCCGATCCGTACCAGTCTTGTTGGCTATGTTGATTTCACTGCCTTCTACTTCTTTACCAATAGTGATAACTTTTGTCTTTTCATCCTGCTTGGCAAGGCTATCACTGACTACATTGGTCACATCATTGTGAACATTCGTGATAGAACTTGCAACACCTGCAAGTGCTTCCGATACACTATTGTAAACCTTTTCCTCACCAGTGCTACCATCATCATTGACAGTTTTAAGTTTGAAGGTGGGTGCAACCCATTTTCCATTTTCATAGCCAGCACCTCCACCAAAATAGGTCGCAACTGTTTGATTCATTGAATAAAGTTGGTTGCCAGTGATCGCTTCTGTTGAACCTTTAGAAACTTCTCCATCTAATAGAAACTTCAATTTGCTATTGTTTCCTTCCGTTCCATGCTTAGCTACAAATGCATTGGCTTCATTATTCCAATTCAAAGAATCCTGTGCGACTCCTTCAGAAACTTCCTTAATCCTCTGATTGACATTCTTGATATTTGTATCAAGTCCTTCAAAAGCTGAACCAACATTGGTAAAAGGTTTGGCTGTTATCTTACCATCTTTATCAATCTCCGATAAACTATAGGTCGGCCCAGTAAACACACCATTATTAAAAGCTGCATTGCCTCCTAAATAAGTAACAACCTTATCATTCGTTTCAAAAAGCTGACTACCCGTTACAGCATCTGTTGATTTAGCGCTAATCTCACCATTTGCAAGGAACGTAATTCTACTGTTTTCTTGTGTCCTGACAGCTCTGCCTTTTTCTTC
>NZ_JBHIOW010000077.1:0-896 GCF_042195725.1 Bartonella sp. AP65SXKL | reverse complement strand
CAGATGAAGATACCCGATCATGAACATGAATATTTGATACCTGTTGCAACGAAAGAGGAAATCAGAGAAGGGACTTCGCAAGACAGCGTTGTTGTTCCGAAGCTTTTAGGGACGGCATCTTTGTATTCGTATGAAACCTTTGCGCCGTTAGAGCAGGTTGTTAATGCAAGACAAGAAGCAGAAAAAGCCATGTCGCGTGCGAATGGTGCGCAACAGGTTGCAGAAGAATCGAAGAGGGTTTCGGAACAAGCGCTTAGCGAAGTGACGAAAACAGTTCAAACAGCGACAACAGCGCTTACGACGTCTCATGAAGCGAAGGAAGAAGCTAAAGCAGCGACGACAACGGCTAGCCTTGCGAAAGAGACAGCGGATACAGCCAATGGCTTAGCAGAAGAAGCCAAGAATACTTCTGATGCAGCGAAGCGCATGGCAGAAGAGACAAAAGCAGCAGTCGATAGAGCCTCAGGGGAAATCAATAGTACGAAAGGTTCCCTTTCTACGGCATTACAACGTTTTGAAGAGGTCAAACAGAGCAGTGAGAATGCTGTTAATTTATCGACCGAAGCCAAGAGGTTAGCCGATGAATCGAAGACCATTGCAACGCGTGCAGAACAAACAGCAAGAGAAGCTTCACAAACAGCAACAGAGACGACGCAAGTAGCAGCGACGGCGGTAGCAACGTGTCATGAAGTTAAGACTGTAGCCATGCAAGCAAGTCTAAAGGCAGATGGAGCCAAACAGGCAGCCGATGATGCCAAGGATATTGCAGAACAATCAAAAGAGTTATCAGAAGGTGCGACATCTTCTGTTAGAGAACTCACAAAAACAGCGTCTCAAGTACAAACGGCAGTAGAGAAGGCATTAACGGAGTCAAGAGAATCCAAACAGATAGCAGA
>NZ_JBHIOW010000076.1:0-898 GCF_042195725.1 Bartonella sp. AP65SXKL | reverse complement strand
CGGCTTCATCTTTTGCTTCATACGCGTAGTTATTGGCTTTCTCCGCTATTTTCTTGGCTTCTTCGCCTGCCGTTTCTGCTAAACTTGCTGTAAGCTTAGCACTATCTGCTGTTTCATTCGCTTTGTGGGCTTTATTCCACGCTGCATTCGCTGTGCTTTTTGCATTTTCCACCTCACTACGCGCTTGCTCCGCATCATGTTTGGCATAACCTGCTGTCTGTTTGGCTTCTTGTGCTATTTTTTCAGCTTCATCCGCTTTACGCTTCGCCTCTTGTGCTATGCCCTTCACCGCTTCCCCACTCACCTGCCCTGCCGTCTCTCCTGAACGCACCGCAGACTCTGCTACCGCTTTCGCTTCCAAAGCTATTCTAGAGGCTTCTGTTGTGCTCTGTTGGGCTTGCTCCGCTTTCGCTATTGCACTATCTGCTGCACTCTTGGCTTCTTCTGCTGTGCTCTTCGCTGCATTCGCAACTGTCTCTACACTTTCGGCTTTAGCTTTTGCATCAGCGGCTGTCTGCTGTGAACTTACTGCTGTGCTATGAGCTGTTTCCGCTAAACTCTTAGCTTCACTCGACTTCGTTAACGCTTCTAAAGCTTTTTGCCCGATCTCATCACCAGCCTGTTTAGCTGTGGTAGCGGTCGATAATGCCGTTTCTGCAATACCTTTCACTTCTTCAGAAATATTCTTGACATCATTGACTAAGGTAAGCGCTGTAGATGCTTTATCCTTCGCTGCATTCGCTTCTGTAAGCGCATTGGTAGAGGCATTTTGGGCTTCTGTTGCAAGTTGTTTGGCTTCTTCTGAGAGTGTCTTAGATGACTCTGCTATCTGTTTGGATTCTCTTGACTCCGTTAATGCCTTCTCTACTGCCGTTTGTACTTGAGACGCTGTTTTTGT
>NZ_JBHIOW010000075.1:0-944 GCF_042195725.1 Bartonella sp. AP65SXKL | reverse complement strand
ACATCATCAAAATCTCTTAAGGCTCTAATTCGAGTTAAGAAATGACCATCGATATATTCACAATCATCAATAAATTCATATTTTTTTGCAGGCTCTTGTTGATTAACAGACGCGGTTTCATTTGCAATATTAGAGATAACGGGGGTGTTGTTTGAGATATTTTTCATACTAAGATTCCTAGTTATTTAAAGTTTTCAATTGACACTCTATAAGAGCGCCGGGCGTTGAAAACACGGTAACTAGTCCGTCGTCACACTTTTCTCATAAAAGAGTATTGTATGGTATGACCACACCCGACAAAGCTCTCATATACTAACAAAAGCATAAAAGAAAGTCAGTATTTAAAAGACATGGGAGAGGTCGTATCGTAACCTACCCGCTAGTTATTAAGTGTTTTCAGCACTTGATTAGTCATATAACAAAATACGTATTTATTATCAAACAATATTTTATCTTTTTTGATATTTTTTTGTATTTTTTAAATACGTTGTATGTTGATAATATCTTATGCCTATTAATTGCTTCTTTTATATTTATATGCTTTTAAAGCTATATTATAGGTTTTATGAAACGATTGCGTTATTTTCTGAATCTATACATTTATAATATTTAGAAACGCTCTCATAATGCGTATTTTAAACTTTATAACCTATCAATTTTGTCACTAAATGGTTTTTAAGATTTCTGTTAATTTCTTTTAATAACACATTTTAGACTTAACAGCCTTTTATAGGGACTGTCTTTATAACAAACGATTTCATTTGCATTTTTGTATTCTCTATAGCTGTTATGTTCTTTATAGCCATGGCATCATTTTTCATTTTCATAAGAGAAATGATAAATAGGATAATTCTGATTTATTGCTTGTTATGAAAACATCTCAATAGAAACTGATCATTATAGAGATGAGCAAAATCCCTTTTAATAAACTTTTGTCAGTCTTG
>NZ_JBHIOW010000074.1:0-960 GCF_042195725.1 Bartonella sp. AP65SXKL | reverse complement strand
GACACGGCTTTTGTTTGCAACTGGAAACTTATACATTTTAAATGTTAAAATATATTACACAAAACGTGTAAAAATGCAAGCCTTAATACATAAAAACCGCATCAAAATGAATTGATACGGCTTTTATTATCAAAACAGCTAGCGATCTAAATAAACGATTAAAAGAAATAACCGAAATATAAAAGAACGTCTCTTTATTGCACAAAACGTATCAAAAAGCAAGCTGTTAAGTAAAATAAAAATGGGATTCACACTGTAGATTCAGTGGGTTATGATAAATTCTGTTTGTAAAAATACACCATAATGTGTTATACTATCATCAGTTGTGAGTTTGTTTTGTTCTAAGTACTATTTTCCATTAAAGGACAGAAAGCAAATGCTTAATAAAGTGATTTTAATTGGTCATTTAGGTGCCAATCCAGAAAGCAAAACAATGTCAACTGGCATCGAGGTGGTCAATTTTCGAATGGCAACGTCTGAGAGCTATACAGACAAGGCAACCAATAAGAGAATAGACAAAACCGAATGGCATTCCATTGTGGTGTTTAATCCACATCTTGCAAAAGTAGCACTCCAGTATCTGAATAAAGGCAGCAAAGTTTATATCGAGGGGCAGCTTCAAACGCGTAAATGGCAAGATAAAAACGGTATTGATCGGTATGTAACAGAAATCATTTTGCCTAAGTACAAAGGCGAGTTAAAGCTTTTAGATGGCAAAAATGATGATAATCAAGATCAGTCATCTGCTTATGACAGAAGCATTTACAGACCTCTTGATACGCCCCATACCGTTATGAATGACAGTGTTCCTTTTTAAATAAAAGGCGGTGTTATGAAAAAAAATAAAAAAAGGGGACGCCCTAAAATAGCAGGGCAGGTAAGAGAACCAAACGGACGTATATCACGTGCAAAAGCACCGCGTGAAGCCGTTGATAAATTGGCAATAGAAATGCGTGCAAA
>NZ_JBHIOW010000073.1:0-973 GCF_042195725.1 Bartonella sp. AP65SXKL | reverse complement strand
ATGAAATTTTATGGATAGCAGTGGTTTCAGTTTTGCTCTTAAGCGGAGTGATGTTTCGTATTGCATTGCATTATCGCAACCAAGTTAAAGCACTTAAAGAGCAGGTTCAAGATATTAAGAAAAAAATGAAAGAGAATGAGTTTAGGTATTTAATGGAAAGCAAGCAAACAATTGATGAATGTGATGCAGATCTTGAAGAACGTGACGAGGAAATTAAACAACTGAAGCAAGAGATTGAAGAACTAAAACAAAAGATAGATGCGTATCGAGAAGATTTTACACGGAAAAGTGAAAAGATACAGGCACTAAAAGCAGATGTTCAATCACGTGATACGGAAATTAAAGAATTGAAACAAAAGATAGAAGAACATGACGACGAGGAAATTGATGAACTGAAGCAAGAGATTAAAGAACGTGAGGAGGAAATTAAAGAATTGAAGCAAAAGATAGATGCGTACCGAGAAGAGTTTAAACGGAAAAGTGAAAAGATACAGGCACTAAAAGCAGATGTTCAATCACGTGATACGGAAATTGAAGAACTGAAACAAAAGATGGAAGAATGTGACGACGAGGAAATTAAAGAACTGAAGCAAGAAATTAAAGAACTCGAAGTAGATGTGCAATTACGCGACGAGGAAATTGAAGAACTGAAACAAAAGATGGAAGAATGTGACGACGAGGAAATTAAACAACTGAAGCAAGAGATTAAAGAACGTGACGAGAAAATTCAAAGACTAACACAAGAGCTTAAACAGCGTGATGAAGCAGTAAAAGCGCCGCCTCATAAGAATAAGAAGAGTAAGAAGAAGGGTAAGTGAGGAGTGGATAAGATGACAGTTAAAAAGAAGTATGAATCTACTGATGAAACAATCGAAGTTAATGGAGTTACGCTTCATCGTATACGTGCTTTAAGAAATTTTAGAGATGTGTACGCAGGTGACTTAGGTGGCTTTATTGAAAATGAAAGCAATTT
>NZ_JBHIOW010000072.1:0-992 GCF_042195725.1 Bartonella sp. AP65SXKL | reverse complement strand
GAATTTATTGATGATTGTGAATATATCGATGGTCATTTCTTAACTCGAATTAGAGCCTTAAGAGATTTTGATGATGTCAAAAAAGGCGATTTAGGGGGGTATATTGAAAATGAAAGCAACTTATCTCATGAAGGTAATTGCTGGGTGTATAATAAAGCTCGGGTCTTTCAAAATGCACGCGTCTTTGGAAATGCTAAAGTAAAAAGCTTTTTTGTTGATGTCTATGGTAATGCTCAAATTTATGGGAATGCTATTTTTGAAGGTATGACATTAAAGGACAATGCAAAACTGTCTGGTAATGCGCATGCTAGCAACGCCGTTGTAATTGAAGGCAATGCACAAATTTATGATAACGCCCGTGTCACTGATCATGCTCATATTTCCGATAATGCTGTCATTTGTGATGATGCTCATGTCGGAGGCAATGCAAAAATAAGTGGCTCTGCTTACATTTGTGATGAATCACGTGTTTTTGATGATGCCGTTATTTGTGATGCTCTTATCTCTGGTTCTTCATATATTCATAGCAATGCCTCTTTAACAGCTAATGAAGATATCTGTGATGATGCATATCCTGAGTTTGGTAGCGAAGATGATTATTATCGTCATGAGTATTATGCTGATTTTGAAGGGTATTATGACAATGATGATAACAGCGAATATGAAAGTGATGCTGCGTAAATGACACGCGCGGGCGCGGCGGGGGCGCCCTCCTTTAAACATCTCATTTAAAAATTTAAATCTCTATAAAGGAATTGTGCTCATGCAAAAGAAGTTTGCACTCACAAATGAAACGCGTGTAATTAATAATCATACCCTTTATCGCATTAAAGCATTAAAAGACTTTGCTGATGTTAAGGCTGGTGCCTTGGGTGGTTTTATTGAAAATGAAAGTAACCTCTCTCATGATGGCAATTGCTGGGTGTATGATGAGGCTCTTGTGTTTAAAAATGGTCACGTTTATGATAATGCAAGAGTTTTTGGCAATGCTG
>NZ_JBHIOW010000071.1:0-1063 GCF_042195725.1 Bartonella sp. AP65SXKL | reverse complement strand
TTGCCGATCCTAATTCTTTAACGTCATGAGCTGTCTCAGATATTCCGTTTCCTATTGCTTTTACGGCACCAACAATCATACCCTTCGCAAGACCTATCCCAAAAATCCTATCTTGCTCTTCACTAATCTCGAACCATTTTTCGTTAACATCTCTTCGACACTGATCATCAGGGCACTCTTCTAACTCTTTCTTCATCTGAGCGCGTTGTGCACTCCCCAAAAAGTTATTTGCAGCGGCATTACCTGCGGCATCAGCGCCGGCATCAACATTGCCACCGGCAAGGGCAGCGGCAACGCCCCCAGCAGCCCTTGCAACATCAATGGTGTGGTCTCTAAAGTCAGCAAACTGCGCATCAATCTTTGCGTTTATACGCGCTTCCTCTTCCGGAGTTGGGGTGCGACCGTTTAGATCCCCCATTTCCTCTTTCACAATGCCTTGCACCCACAATTGAAACTGGAGCATAGCAGTGGCTTCGCCCACAGCACCCCCCACAGCACCGGCCGTGCAAGCACCGCTCGCAACAGCGCCTTTTAAGCAGCCAAGACCGGCATGGGCAACGATCTGCGTGACCGTATCTATTTTGCCTTCAGCCTTGGCGGTACCGATTTCTTCCGCCAACGATTTGCCAACCGTATCAGACAGGGCGATGCGCAGATTGTTAAAAAAGTTCTTGTCAAGAGAACCACCCTCAAGAGCCGTTTGCACGCCTGTGCCAATGGCGGCTTTGATCAAGTTCTTTTCCGCCTCACGGGTGATGCGATCAACCAGAGGAGCCGTTTTGGGCAAAGATTGTCCAACACCAGCCATTTCGGTTAGTTGGCTGGTTAAGCCTGCTGTCAACATCGACGAGACAATGCTGAGAATATTCTTTGAAGAGCCAAGCTCATGCAAGGCACCGGCAATATTGCCGCGATTATTGACAAGAGCCACAGCGCTTTTGTTAATCAGCGCTTGGACACCAGCCTGTATCGCCGCATTCATGGCGGTGCTCGAGCCAAGCCCCAAAGCACCGGTAATGGCACTGGCAGCGCCCGAGGCTGCTCCACCCGTAACCGCCGTGAC
>NZ_JBHIOW010000070.1:0-1069 GCF_042195725.1 Bartonella sp. AP65SXKL | reverse complement strand
TCGAACCTTCCGCTGCCGTGTTATTGAGTTGATCGACCACCAAATTCAACGTGCCACCCGCTTGGACAAGACCAGGAACGCTCTCCAAAGCTTCTGAACCAATCTGGCGATCCTTGCCATTGGCTATATCTAAAGAAACATCGCGGCTTCCATCAGCTTTATAGCCATAACAATAACCATCCTGGGTATTGGCATTACAACCCATATAGGTTTTTTTATAAGCCGTTGCACCTAAATTGGTCAGCGTCTTGGCTTGGATATCGGCATTTCCCCCTGCTCTCATAGTGCTATAATGGTTGTCAATGGTATCAGCGTTAATGATGAGATTGCCACTAGATTGTATTACCCCCGAAACAGTTGGTTTATGCGAAAATGCTTGTGTGACAGTCTTTTCTGTCATATGTGACCAGTGTTTGTTTATTGACCAGATCCCTCCTGCCTTCCACCTATCACCATTCCATCGATACTGTTCTACAGAGTTTCTTTCGTCAATATATTTCCAAGTAAATGCCTTATAGACTGTTCCATCGCTTGAAATTGCGGTGCCATAGGTTTCTTCTTTACTATTCCAAAGTGGATTATCTAAGTAAATGTATAAGTGTCCTTTCCAAACTCCGTTATCATCTTGATGTTCGTGCCCTTGTCCCCAAAGACCAACTTTCGCATCATGATATAACATCCCATCACTGAGTTGATCAGAACCCTTTGGTCTTTGGAAAGAAATATCGCTATATTCCGTTTTTTCCGTGATGACAGGCGTGCTATCAGCTTCGTTTTTCAGGGTGTTGGTTTGGATATTTAAGTTTCCACCAGCTTGAATAAAGCCTGCTTTGTTGACAAGCGAAAGGCTTTTTCCGCTGCCAGCCGCATTGGTGAAACCCAAATCACCCTCTGCCATTATGGTGCCAAAATCATTCAACAAAGCCCCATCAACTTGTAAAGCACCATTGCCCTTCACATAGATTAAACCCGTTTTGTTGTTGGTCACATCCCCCGTCACGCTAAAGACTAAATCCTGCCCCGATGCCAATTGACCGCTATTTCCAAGCTCCCCCGTTTTGATCACGAA
>NZ_JBHIOW010000069.1:0-1154 GCF_042195725.1 Bartonella sp. AP65SXKL | reverse complement strand
TTAGGAAAATTTCATGCAATAATTCAGAATGCTCATTCATCATTTTACATATTGAATAAAAACTGAATATTATAAATTTCTTTCATTTCAAACCTGTTTATATTTAATCAATTAACCCCTTGTCTATCACAAACGAAGCTGGCATGCAAAGAAGGACTTTTGAAAAAAGGTGAATTGCTTCTTATGAATATTCTCGAGTGCTAAAATCTGCGCAAATATTGAATGCTAAAAAAAGAATGATGATATCCGCGCATGACCGCAATGAAAATAATATCCTGTATCTTATCGAAATTTCTCTGCCACCTATCACTTACAAAACAACAACCATAACAACACGATAAAGCATACTTTACTTTTATTATAATTTGACCTCAAACTCCCTCTGTTTGTTCTAAAAACAAGTATTTATCCAAAATTCTTAAGTAAACATCCTAAAAAATGGAACAAATAGCGTATTAAATGATATAAACGTGAATAAAGTTCTAAAACAAAATTCAAAACAATGCATAAAACTCATAAAGACTAAACTTATGATCTATAAAAATGAATAAAGAAATGGACAAAAACAACCACCTATATCGTCTCTTTTGAAAGATTATGCCGAAAGCATTCAGCATTCAAACTTTTCATATTCACAATGAAATCTGTCCTCATATCTTAACATCAAAAATTTTAGAAAAATTTCTCATCGCATAAAAGAAAGCATCTATTGTAATCTTTTATATCAAAAAATAACCATATTGATGAAGCAAAATAAATTTTAATACATTAAAAGGCCGAAAATCTTCTGCCTTTTAACTAAAAATACATATTGCAGCTCATCAAAAAAGGTGGCGCAATCCAGCAGAGAAACTCGTTCCAGAAAAACCAATTTTCTTAAATCTATGCTGATAAGTGACATCTCCACGAAGAGAAAGTTTTGATGAGAGACGGGCATTAAACCCAACCCCTGCTTCCAAAGAAGAACCAAAGGAACCTAACTGAAAATCGTTTTTAAAAGAAACGAATTGCTTATCTTCAAAACTATGCAAATAAGAAAGCTTACTATAAAAAGAAACTTCACGTCCCTCTTCCACAACACCTAACGTCTTGCTTAAACGCCCACCAACACGCCCCACCCATTGATGAAATTTTCCTAAATCAACATCAAGATT
>NZ_JBHIOW010000068.1:0-1187 GCF_042195725.1 Bartonella sp. AP65SXKL | reverse complement strand
CCTGTAATCTTTTTACCCCCAGCATCTATCCCAGAAATGATTATTTTCGGTCCACCTGTAATCACTAAGCCTGTTGCGTCTAGGGTATTGCTTCCTGCAGTTACTTTATTGACTGCGATTTCCTTAGCTAGATCAAATTTTATATTATTATTATCTTTGCCTTTGCTAATTTGAAGATTTTCACTTGCCGCTGATAAATCGATCTTGCTCTCTATACCGATAGTTGTAGCATCTGCACCACCAACAGACAGCTGCCAACCTTTATCTACGTAATTTTGTAATGACTTTATCTGCGCAACATTTACTGCATCAGTCAGTTCAGAACCAGCTGCTACCCCTATAATTTGTCGCGTTCCCTTCTCGCTGAGATTACCAACACTCATGGCACCATAAACACTCTTCCATTGAACTTCAGTACCTGTTGCATTCGCTTTCTTATTAGGAGAATAGCCAAAAACACCTCTAGCCCTATCGGCGACAGAATTGTAACCTAGCGCAACACCGCCCGATTCTTTCACTTCTGCCCATGCACCAACAATGGTGGCAGCAGAAGCGTAGTCTTTCGTGCTGTTGCCAACAATAGTAACACCTTCAAACAGATTACTTTGTGAATATGTCTGTATGCCGTTACCAATAGCAATAATATTAATGGCATTCGCATTCTGATTTTTTCCTATTTTTATATCATCATTAGTTGCATACGTACTCACCCTCCTTGCTAAACTATTAACGCCAGACAGCAAAATATCATCACTATTATCGTCCTCAACAGGCAGCATCCACCCTTTTTTAACAAATGTTTTTGGCAATTTTCGCACAGCAATATTATCCGCACTCATGCTTTTATCGTTAACCGCTATTCTTGTAAGCTGTGGCACTTTCTTATCACCAACATTTCCAACTCGCGCAGAACGGCTACCTTCTGTCAAAACATTTACGATAGGACTCTTATCTCTCTTACCAGAAAGGGTTTTGGTTAAAAAATTTGCGTAATCTTCAGAAGCATTCAAACCAGCAACAGAGAGAAGGCTTTGTGGATAAGACACACCGGCACTTTTTACACCTTCAAGAAACGTGTTTCTAAAATCAGGATTTGCTGAAAAAACAGGCGTAACATTCGATAAGAATGTAGCCGCTATAGCCAACGAAAGAACTTTAACAAAAGAAAAACGAGAACGTTTTAATTC
>NZ_JBHIOW010000067.1:0-1243 GCF_042195725.1 Bartonella sp. AP65SXKL | reverse complement strand
GTGCTCGAGCCAAGCCCCAAAGCACCGGTAATGGCACTGGCAGCGCCCGAGGCTGCTCCACCCGTAACCGCCGTGACAGCCAATGCCACGAGAGCCGCACCGGCTTCTGTCAGCCCTTGGGCTTTATAATCCCAGTCTTTAAATTCAGCCTTAACTGCTTGCCAATCCACTTGCTTGGATAATTCTGGATCATCACGCAGTTGCTTGATCCATGCTAAGCCTGGGGAGCGAGATAATTGCTCAAGGGATTTGTCTAAATCACCGGTTGCCTGATACTCAACAACAAAGCCATCACCCGCATCAAGCTTTATGCCACCCTTAGCATCTATGGTGACATGCTCGATGGTCTCCTTAAGGTAACCTTTATCGCTCTCACTCCACCACACAAGGTTTTCATTACGCTGATAAACGTCCTTAAAATCTTGATCCTTGTTGGTCAGAAACTTGATTTTTCCCGTATCTGATGCCAAATGCGTCTGACCACCACTTGATAGCCCTGCCGCATCAAGCGTGAGATCCCCATTTTGCGCATGCATGGAGAGGTTGCCCTCTGTTTCTATCGTGGTTTTGTTTGTAGTAACTTCTGTTGATTGTTGACGAAACTTATTCTTTTGCTTCGATTTGTCGCCTTCTTTGCCCCTCAGATCCAAATCAAAACTGTTAAAATCTTGCTCTGAAATCGCGTTGAGAGCGCCACCACTGGTGAAATCCCCATTGCCCTTGGCTTTAAACTTTCCCCCAAGGTTAAGTTCACCACCTGTGACAATGGTCAAATCTCCATCACTGTTGACTTCTGTCAAACGGTGCTCACTGCTTTGGGCGTTATAATGCCCTTTTTCCAATGTCTCCTTATGGTCACTCTCTAGCACTAATGAACCAAACGTAGCAGAACCATCGACAATCACCGTCATCGGACCGCCACTGCTCCATTGGCCACCAGTCATGCTTAAATCGCCAAGGGAGTGAATGTTTAAATCCTGTATAGAAATGATTTGAGCCTGCTGCCCACTGCGATCAACAAAACCATATTCATTCGTGTCACGGATTTTTGCAGTCCCATCAATGATTGTCTTCGCATTGAGGGTGATGATATCCCCCAGAATAACACCGGAAGAATTGGCTAAAAGATCGCCACTGCTGAGATCTACAGCACCGCTGCCAAGCAAAAAACCACCATCATTAAACAAAGTTTGCGTAGTCGAAACATGCAATGCACCATTACTTGATATGGTGCCGCTATTGG
>NZ_JBHIOW010000066.1:0-1380 GCF_042195725.1 Bartonella sp. AP65SXKL | reverse complement strand
TCAGAAGAAGCCAAGAAAAAAGCCGAGTCGGCAGATTCACAAGCCTATCAAGCCAAGAGCGAAGCCGAAAAAGCCAAAGAAGTAGCCGATAGAGCGAAAAGGACAGCAGAAGAAGCCAAAACAACAGCCGATACGACGAAACAAGAGCTTGGAGGTATCAAGAGTTCCCTAGCAACGGCAACAACAGCCCATACAGTAGCTTCACAGGCAAAAGCGCTAGCGGAAGAGGTAAACAATTTACTGAAACAGTCCAATTTAACGGTTCTTTCAATTTCCACCCCGTTTCTTGTAGCGACAGGCAAAGCGCAATTAACCTTGAAAAAAGGAACACGCATAACTTTGGCATTAGGCAATGATATTTTAGTTGCAAGTTATACGGTAGATACAAGAATAAGCGTTCCTTCTCTTTCGGCGGGCAAGGATTATTATGTTTATTTGGTTTCTGATGGAGGACAGTCTCATAAATTTGTTTTATCAGAAAACTCTACGTATCCAAGGGATTACACAGTGAGTAATTCGCGAAAGATAGGAGGGTTTCATACGCTCTGTGCGGATGTTGGTACGATTTCCGGTCATCCATTGTCTGGTTATAGAGCAGGGGATATTTTACCCAATTCAGTTTGGTGTCTCAATCACCGTCCGCATAGTTCACCAGAAGGTATGGTTTATGACCCCTCTACAGATCTTTGGGTTGATATTTATCTTCAGTCAGGCACCGGTGAAAATACGCGCTCGGCATATGGTGTTCCGATCACAACAGGTCGTACCTATACAGATCATGTAACGGATATGATGCGTGTCAAGAAATCCTTACTGAGTGATGTGGAATTTGCTTCAACCATGTATGGAAGTAATGACAAAACAAGTATTAAAGGTAAGACTCCCCCCTCTCCTAAGACTTCAGGAGGTCACGTTGATACAGCAAATCGTCGTATGATCTCGCATATCGGTTGTGAGGAAGGTTGCGGTTATGTTTGGCAGTTTTTAGCAGGAACGTTTCCTATGCAAATAACGAATAGGGGGCAGGCTAGGTTAGAAATGAGATGGTTATCAGGAGGAGGAGGGTGGAGTCATGGTGTAGATAGCGGATGTTTTGCACGCTCCACGGTATCTTATTCTAGAGGTAATGAACAATTATGTGCGCGTGGTTGTAGCCATTCCCGTGATTTGTGAGGAGGGGTAGATGATAGATTATCCAGAACATTTAAATAGCAAGCAAGATTATCTGAACATGCTTTCTTTTGACAAAGTTGAAACGGTAAGAAGGCTAGAGATGCTTTTAGCAACACGTTTTTATTGGGTCTTTGTTAAAGAGCTTGGAGAGGGAGAAGAGGGGATTGAAGATGACACGCATAAGGTTTGTCTAACAACAACCATGCC
>NZ_JBHIOW010000065.1:0-1488 GCF_042195725.1 Bartonella sp. AP65SXKL | reverse complement strand
AATAAACCGTCATCGTTTATTCCACGGTGTATGGCTTGAATGAGCGGAATAATGCGTGAAGGTTGAATGCCTCCAATAATGGATAAGGTGACATGGGGGATAAAAATGGTTCCACGCTCGATACGGTCATAGGTAAATTGATCATCTCCATTAAAAGCTGTTAAATAAAAGGCACGGTCTGTTTGATATTCTCTTCGTTCCAGATTGGCTAAAAAACCAGATAATTCATCACGAACCATTAAGAGACCACGAGGGTTTTCTTTTAAGAGTTCCCCAAGCTTTTCAACAGTCACATCATTGACGATAAAACGAGAGACATCATCATCATGCGCATTGTCTTTAGAGAGCGTTTCATACAAAAGAGCACGAGCGGTTTCACACTCTCCTTTTCTTATCGCTTTATTGGCTTGTCTTTCTTTTTCTCTTTTGTCTAAAGTTTCAAGTCTCTCTTCAATTTCTTGTTTCTCTTTCTGCTTTAACCAGTCTTTATACCATTCCTTTTGAAGGCAAGTGATAGGCGCTAAAGCGGCTTTCATGGCTGGTGTTTTGTATGTTGACGATTGACCAATCAGAGCGCCCCAGAGATTAGGGACAACAATCCAATCATCATGTTGTTTTGGAGCAACCCGCACGCCATTACCAATGACAGCAGCCAAGGCACAGAGAGCAGAGATAGCAATAAAATCCATAGGGGCTTGTTGGCTATCCGCAACGTCATAAACATAGTCCATTAATGGCGTTGGCAACTGTAATAAGCTAAAAGGCTCGACGGGTAAAAGAGCCGCCGTGATAGGCTTTAATTCCCCCCAACCATTTTGTTGCAATGCTTGCTTATAAGGAATGGCTTCTAAACAAGTCTTATCATTTAAAGAGCCATTATCGTTATCATTGCATGAAACATTTTGATTGTTGGTATCTACAATATTGTTTTTATTCTCTCTCATTTATTTATACCTTTTCGTATCAAAACATCATTGAAATCTAGACCGTATGGGGCTTGCATGATAAAGACCTCAAAGCCTTGTCTATAGGCATGTGCTGCGAGGTTAAAACCTGCTTTACGACCCGCATCATCGCCATCCATTGCAATGGTGAGACGGGCTTTTGTAGGAGGTAAATTCACATGCATCATGCCATGGGTTGAAAGGGACGCCCATAAATCAACGGGCTCTGATAACAACCCAGACAGCAGAGCCAGACCGGTTTCAATGCCTTCACAAATGACCAGATGTTTTGGATTGGCTTGACTTAATTGCACAGCGCCACCCGTGACAGAACCCAACATGGCTTTTGCTGGTTTTTGATCTGTTTTGCAGCCATTGGCTTGTAAAAAGGTTCTATGAATGGCGAAAGAGCCAGCGCCCTTAACAAGAGCCACCAACGCGGGCAGTGTACCCCCAGAGGGGTGTGGACATTTGTCGTAAAAGCGTAAATCAGGAGGCAAATCACATGTAATACCCCGCATACGTAAATAGGTTTCTGCTAAAG
>NZ_JBHIOW010000064.1:0-1516 GCF_042195725.1 Bartonella sp. AP65SXKL | reverse complement strand
TTTTATCCAGCCCCACTTTTGTGGGGCTTTTTTTATGGAGCGTCAGATGAGAAAGATATCGAAAGAAGGATTAGAGCTTATCAAACAATGGGAAGGTTTGCGTTTAGAGGCATATAGAGACACGGCATGTATCTGGACGATTGGTTATGGTCACACCAGCAATGCGGGTCACCCCCTTGTCAAAAAAGGCATGTGTATTAGCCAAAAGCAAGCAGAAGAAATCCTTTGTGAAGACTTAAAGCAATTTGAGCAGACGGTAGAGGAATCGGTGACGGTTTCGTTAACGGATTGCCAATTCGCGGCATTGGTCTCATTTTGCTATAATGTAGGAACAGCTGCTTTTCGCAAGTCAACCTTATTGAAGAAGCTTAATCAAGGGGATTATGAAGCCGTACCCTTAGAATTACAGAAATGGAATAAGGTCGGTGGGAAGCCTCTTGCGGGTTTAGCCAACCGTCGAGCAGCAGAAGCGGGATTATGGGTAAAAGGGGCTTATGTTTCTTCGAATTATCAAAGGGTAGAAACGAAAACAGCAAGCGGTCTTTTAAAGATAGAAGCACTTGCCCCGATTATAGGGTCTTGTTCGGGGTTTGGAGGCTTGTTGGTTGGCAATGGTCCGGTGCAATGGGCTTTAGCAGGCATCATGGTTTTAGCGGCTGTAACGGGCATAGTGATTGTCGCCAAGCGGTTTGGGGAGCAACGCTTATGATTTTTTGGCTAAAGAAATATTCTCTTATGTTTACAGCGGCTTTAGCCGTTTTTTTTATGGCTTTAGCCAAGGCGTTTCAGCTTGGCAAGCAAAGCGAACGGCAAAAGCAAACAGAGAATGCTTTAAAGACAGCAACAACCCGTCTTGAGGTAGAAAATGAAGTTAATCAAAAAAGTGATGGTGGTGTGCGCTCTGAACTTTCTCGTTGGGTGCGCGGCAAATAGGTCTGTTTCTTGTGGTGGCTGGTTGCCCATTTATTTGGATAATCAGGATGTTGAGGTCATCAGTTCCAACCTTGCAAGAGATATTTTGAAGCATAACAAGCAGGGAGCCCATTTATGTGGTTGGAAAGATGGTCAAGAAACGAAGCAGCAAAGATAAAGGTCTTACAGAAACAGAACAACAGCTCCTTCACGAGATGATAGAGACCTATCAAGGCTTAAAGATGATGTCACGCATCATGAAATTGATTGCCTTCATTCTCTTTATGTTTGTAATTGATTTTTCCCGTTTTGTGGACGCCATAGAGAATAGCTTCTCACATCTTAAAAGATGGATAACAAAAAGTTAGATATCAAATCTCTCCTTTAAAAATATGATGAAACAAGAATTTACACAAACATTGTTTGCGTGGATGGGTGGTAAACACTATCTGCGTAAGAAAATTATACCGATTTTAAATAGCATTGACCATGAAACCTATGTTGAACCATTTTTAGGTTCTGGTGTTATTTTCCTAAATAAAAGACCAGCAAAATATTCCGTTATTAATGATTTGAATGGAGAGATCACGAATCTGTTTCAATG
>NZ_JBHIOW010000063.1:0-1556 GCF_042195725.1 Bartonella sp. AP65SXKL | reverse complement strand
TGAATAATATAAAAAATTAGCAAAGGGGCTCCTGATAAACCAAGGTAAACGTGGCGGCTTGTCTTTTTCTGTAAACCTACAACACACTGATTTATAATGATAATTCACTGTTTTGTATGTTGAATGAGAGTCTCGAATAACGTAAGATTCTCTCATTTCAAGTCTGTTTATATTGAATCAAACAAACCCATTTGCTTGCACGGCATAAGCGGGGCTGGCGTGTGGGTAAAACTGTATAAGAAAGGAATGAAAATGGTTCTTATGAATCGTCTTAACGCAAGGGCTGTCGCAACATTGGGAGCTGGCAAATATAATGATGGTGCCGGCTTGATCCTCCATAAGCGTAAAGATGGTGGTGCTCAATGGCTTTATCGTTATACCATTCACGGTCGGCGCCGTGAAATGGGCTTGGGCGCCTTAAGACATGTCTCTTTAAAAAAAGCCCGTGAATTGGCAAACCAATGGCGTGCTGTTTTACATGAGGGTCGTGACCCCATTAAAGAACGCGATAAACAAAAGCGTGAGGCAATGCGTAATCTTCATTATTTAAAAAACATTGCTTTAGATGCTTTTGAAAGCCGTAAAGCTGAATTAAAAAGAGATGGTAAAGCTTGTGATTGGTTTTTACCATTACGCCTTCATATTCTCCCTAAATTGGGCTGTCTGCCCGTTTCAGAGATTACACAAACAGAGATACGCAATACCCTTGCTCCTATCTGGCATACAAAAGCTGCAACAGCAGAGAAAGCACTAAATCGTCTTAATCTTTGTCTCAAACATGCGGCTGCATTAGGGTTAGATGTTGATTTACAAGCAACAGAAAAAGCACGCGCGCTCTTAGGTAAACAACGTCATAAAACCACTAATAGACCTGCAATGGATTGGAAAGATGTTCCCGCCTTTTATCAGTTACTCTGTAAAACACAAAACATAACACAACTGGCTTTGCGCTTGCTTATCCTGACAGGCGTTCGTACCAACCCTTTGCGTCATATTCGTGAAGATCAGATTGAAGATGATGTATGGACTATTCCTGCTGAGAATATGAAAGGTTTGCGTGACGCTACAACAGAATTTCGCGTACCTCTATCATCTGAAGCGCTAAAAGTGATTAAACAAGCCCGTTGTATTTCCAAAAGTAATTTCATTCTGTCTTTTTCCGGTCGTGCTCCCCTTGCTGAGAATTGTATGGCAAAATATATGAGAGACAATAAACTTGAAGCCTGCCCGCATGGTTTTCGTTCTAGTTTACGCAATTGGCTTGCTGAAACAACCGATGCTCCCTATGAGGTCGCTGAAACTATTCTAAGTCATACAGTTGGCGGCAAAGTAGAGCGTGCCTATCGTCGTACTGATTATTTAGAACAGCGCCGTGTCTATATGGATAAATGGGCGGCTTATGTCACTGGTCAATCTTAAGATATGGGGTGCATAACCCCATGATCTGTGGATAACTTTCTCTCTCATTCGCTCTCAATTAGACTCATAAATTATCACATCAGAATTTATATGATAAAATATTGTTTTCTATAAATAAAATACCTTCAAAAATAAAC
>NZ_JBHIOW010000062.1:0-1566 GCF_042195725.1 Bartonella sp. AP65SXKL | reverse complement strand
TCCGAAAGAAGTTAAAACGCTTGAAGGACATTTTGAAGTTGTTTTTTCTTCTTAAACTTCTTTATGATTAGCTTTTTTGGATCTATTCATACATGGCAATCTTATATAAAAAATGGTCAAATGAATCATGCATAAAAAGATGGATTCTTGAGTGGATTCATATAAAATAATTGCAAGCAAACTATTGACTTTATTGTGTTTTTTGATATTATACTGAGTACTATCTCTGATAAACGCAATGGAGAGAGAATGAGTTGAATCTGATAGGCTTTATCCGGCGTGGGATAAAGATGTAATTTCCTATCAAAATAACTGTAACAAACCGGCGTTCCTTGCTGCTCTGATGATAACAAAGGCTCTAAAGAAACATGGTCCTTACATTCCAAGGCAAACTTATGATGTTGATCAGAGCTTAGATAAACGTTTTTTATTTTAACAGCTGTTTCAATAGGGCGGGTAGCGCTTGCATCATAAACACCTTGTCCCGCCCGTGTCTCAAACACCACATCACGGCTTTCGTTAAAGTAAAAGGTCTCCCGTTCACAAAAACGAATGGCTGCAAAAATGCTTTCTTGGATTTGTTGAACATACTCATCGGCTATGTCATCAATCTCATCTTGAATAACCGACACTAAGTGCGAAAGTGTTCTCTTATGACGATAAACATCTCGCTTTACTGGTATCGGTCCTCCGGTCTTAACCCGAATATAATGACGTGTCATCAAAATACCTCTCAGTGATTAGTCACAAATTCAACGACTATACTTGCTTGACCAGCTTGTACCGTTTTGTCCGCTTTAGCATAGAGAGTAAGTTCTTCATCATAAGGGACAAATTCCTTCTGATTGGTGGGCTTAACCTCTTTTACTGCCTGTTGTTTGATTTCCGCTTCACCAAACTCAGTCCC
Source organism: Bartonella sp. AP65SXKL (assembly GCF_042195725.1). NCBI lineage: Bacteria > Pseudomonadati > Pseudomonadota > Alphaproteobacteria > Hyphomicrobiales > Bartonellaceae > Bartonella > Bartonella sp. AP65SXKL. The sequence goes on along the minus strand of NZ_JBHIOW010000062.1, from coordinate 659 downwards.
TCCAGCAGTGCTGCCTATTTTGACCTTTGTGTCCGAAAATGCTGTCTTAACAAACACTTTAATCGAAGTAATCAAAGCACCACGAGGGAGGGTGCCTATCTTCATCACCTTTTCTTTATCTTCATAGCTAAAATTAAGCCGCAAAAAGCTTACCTGCTGGGTATGAAGATTTCTCCCTTGCAAGGGCTGTGGTAAATAATCTGCCATGTCTTATCCCCTCAATGATTTGTTACGAATTGCACAACCACAATACATTCACCAGCATCGGTGGTTTTGTCTCGTGTTGCATAAAGGGTCATCTCCTTATCATCTGCAACAAAAGACTTTTGATCTGTTGGCGTAAAATCTTGCGTGCCCTGGGCTTTGATGTCTTTTTCACTGAACTCATTGCCTCCATAGGTGCTGCCTATCTTTAATTTTGCCTCAGAAAACGCGGTCTTGACAAAAGCCTTCATCGAAGTGATCAAAGCGCCACGGGGTAATATCCCAATTTTCTCCGTAAGATGCTTATCTTTATGCGAGATATTTAACCGCAAAAAACTTACCTGTTGGGTATGTAGATTTCTGCCCTGTAATGGAGGGGGTAATTGATCTGCCATGTCTTGTTTCCTCCCTATGATTAATTATCAGGTTCACCACTGTAGGTGGGGATAACAATC
>NZ_JBHIOW010000061.1:0-1592 GCF_042195725.1 Bartonella sp. AP65SXKL | reverse complement strand
TTCTTTTCCATGATTTTACTCCTTTAAGTTAGATTCTGCCTTTGTCGTTCTTGCAAAAGAACGGCATTGCATTGTGTGGTGAATTTTTTGAAAAGGTGGCGTCTTTTAAAAACGCCTTTAGCTTTTAAAGCACATCACAAGGACGCAAACGGTGTTGTTTTTCGTAAGAACCATACATTGCATCATCATATTCGCGCTGTTTTATATCATCTAAAAAAAAACCGTATGCTGTGCTGTGTAGAATAAAGTCATGCGGTATTTTGCCATCAAAACACTTTTGTTCACGTAGTTTGAGATAAAACTCAGCAATATCTTCAGAGATATCTTCGCAACGATTAGTCGTTGGTTCTACGCGCAAAATTTGGACAGCATTATCGGTTTGGTCGATAAAATTGATAATGTCCTTTTCTTCTAATAAAGGACCAGATTTAGCGAGATTTTGTTCTTCATTTTCGCACATCACTAAGAGAATTTCATCAGAATTTATAAACACTGGTTTATTCACAAATGCCTCCATACTGCCTATTGGCAAAAGTTATTTTCTAAGATATGGAGTGATTAATACGTTTTTCGTAACGATGTGTCAATAGATAAAATACGAAAAACGTATTTTTATTTTTATAAATCTATTCGATTTTGTTTATTATCATTAATGTTAATGAGGTGCTTATGATAGAAAATATAAAAGAAAAACAGCTATCCATCATGCTAAATAAATTAACCGAATGTGAAAAAAAAGCTTTTATGAATTTCTTGCTGCGAGCAGAGATTTTAAAAGATCCTCGACAATCTTCTTTTCAGAATCATTCGCTTGTGAATATAAGTAAAGAAAATCATCAGAGTAAGGTCCAGAAATAGGTGAAGAATCTTTAAAAAACTCCATAATTTTAACTAATTCATCTGCCTTAATATCTCTCATTTCCCTATTTGTATTAAGATTAATCATATTGGATATAGCTGGTCTTCTTATACCAAGATGGGCGGCAAGCTTGGCTTGGCTCCCTCGTCCCATTTTATCAAGCTCTTTTTTTATCCAAATTTTTAGCTCTTTTTGCCTAATCATAATTAAGTTTATTCCTTATTTTTAAAGTCCTTACAATACAAAAAATACAATGATACGTTTTTCGTATTGACTAAATATTTTTGATATCGTATTTTTATCGCTATGATAAAAACATATACGAAAACCGCAAAACTCATAATTGAGTATCTAGGTGGGTATAAAAAAGTTGCTAATATCGTTAATCGCAATGTTATTGTAATTAGAAAATGGGCTTACCCTTTTGAAAAGCGAGAGGGTAAAGGCGGCATCATTCCAGCTAAATACCAAATTATGCTTTTGAACTATGCACGTGAGCATGGGATAGATTTGCGTCCAGAAGATTTTTTTTATCCCGAGCGCTTGCAGAGATTAATGCAAGAGCAACACCCCCCAATGTCGAAAATTTGCAAGAGCTGCGGTGTTGATCAGAAGGTCGATAGATTGCAGCATTAAGGAGATCAAAATGAGTTCGAATGAAATTTTATGGATAGCAGTGGTTTCAGTTTTGCTCTTAAGCGGAGTGATGTTTCGTATTGCATTGCATTATCGC
>NZ_JBHIOW010000060.1:0-1615 GCF_042195725.1 Bartonella sp. AP65SXKL | reverse complement strand
AAAATAAAAAGGTATCAGGTTTATAAAATATAAAAAACATGGTCATGATATATTTGATGTATTGCAAAGCTCTTTAATACTTTGCAATACGTTGAATTCTATCGGGAATGGATTACCATGTTGTGTAGAGAATTTTGTTTCAAAACATTCTATTGGGAAGAGAGGTTATTTATTTCGATAAATTCTACGTATATAGATATTAATATTTGATATTTCAATTTATATGTATAAAAAGTAATAAATTTGTTTGTTGCAAAAGACAGGTGTAACGAATAAAGCAAAATTTAGTGTTTCTGAAAAAATGGGGACTTTATAAAATGTTTTGGTGAGAAAAACTGTTGTATGCGGGTACGTGGGGAAACATCAAGCTACTCTTCTCATACCTCAGGTTACATTCCTTATGACTTAAAATATGATAATCTATAGGTTCGAAGCTGTTATTTGATACGGAGTTATAATAAAATTCGAATTTTCTTCTGAAGAAGGGTGAAAATGGTTACGAAAAAATTTATTCAGGATCATCAAAATATCAAATTGTTTTGAGGCTTTTGAAGCAATTAGAGTAGCGCTTTGATGATACTTTTTAGAAAATCGCAAGAAGAAACTTGAAAAAGAAATCTTTTTAATGAAGCAAGGAAGGATTTTGGTCTGATATGCTCTGAATTATAAGTGCCGTGATGTCGTGTGCTATCGTGCGTGATAGCTTCATTTTAATCAGATCGTTTTGCGTTGCATATGTTCGTTTGTTCTATACGTATTTGGGAGGGAAGGAGCTTTTGAAAAGTGGCTGCTGCTTTTAGAGATTTTGATATTTTACCTCTAGGAGGCGTGTTTTCTAAGCATGATCTTATCATTTTTGCATGTTGTCACATGGGAAGTTATACAATAACCTTAAATCTTAAAAGGAAAATTCTATGAACGGGAAAAGAAAAATATTGAAAAAGGGCAGTTCTTTTGTTTCTGCTGTTCTTGCAATGGGGATGTTTGTGCAACAAGTTTCAGCGAAAACACCCGCCGATACGCTTGTGATGGCTTGGAATCTTGATACAATAAGTACATTTGATCCCGCACAAATCAATGACCGTTATGGTAATGAAGTTCTTGTTAATGTTTGTGATAATTTAGTCGTTTCTGCTACAGATGATGCTGCTAAAATGGTTCCTTCTTTAGCGAAGAGTTGGGATGTTTCAAGTGATGATCAGAGTACGGTGATTACTTTTCATTTGCGTGATGGTTTGAAGTTCAACGATGGTCGTCCTGCGAATGCCAATGATCTTATTTGGAGCATGAAGCGGGTTGTTCAATTGAAGATGGCTACTGCGGCGACATTTAATGAATATGGGATTACAGAACAAAACGTTGATGAGGCTTTTCAAGCACCGGACGACAAAACGGTTGTGATGAAATTTGATAAACCTTATCCAGCAGAGCTCATTCTTAGCCATTTTGCCACTAGTCGTACTCTTGCTTTGCTTGATCGTGAAACACTCATGAAACACGAAAAAAATGGTGATATGGGAAACCGGTATTTGGCAAGCCATTCTGCTTGTGTTGGTCCTTATCAGCTAGAGAGTTGGCGCCCTGGAGAAGGAATTTTGTTGCGTGCAAGCTCCAA
>NZ_JBHIOW010000059.1:0-1620 GCF_042195725.1 Bartonella sp. AP65SXKL | reverse complement strand
AAATAAAGCTTCAAACACGGGACGCGTGACAAGATGTTGCGCTAACATCTCAATCGCTTCCTCTTGCTTGATTTCACTGTTGACGTTGTTCTTTAATTCCTTATGGAATGCATCAAAGGCGTGAAAGGCTTCACTCTTTTCATCGGAAATCATATCTTTAAGATGATTGATATGGTTTTGAGCAATCTCAGCAACATTGTTCGCCCAAATGCCCCAATAATCCGTGATTTTAAAACTATCCAGAAAAATGGCTTTGACAAAATCAAAAAATTCAGAACGGCGGAATAGGTCTCCTTGTCCTCCAGATACCGATTGAGATTTGCTTTCTGCTGTTCCAATGACACGTCCAGAACTTTCTGTTTTGGATGGTATCGAGATCTCATCAACCGTTGTGGTAAGCTCTTTTAATTCATTGGCACGCTTAATCTCTATAATCTCAATCGTATGGCTGCTATCTTGTCCTAAAGACATCTGATTAATTGTCCGAGCAAGCCTTTCATCATGAGAATGTAAAGCATGCAAAACTTGCCAAACAACACGGTATCTCTTATTGTTTTTTAAAGCCTTTTTGGCTTCTAAGTGTGAAGGAATGATAATGGGTAAAATGATATAGCCCGTTTTTTTATTTGGAGCACGACGCATCACACGCCCTACTGCCTGTATCACATCCACTTGGCTATTGCGCGGGTGTAAAAACATGATGGCATCAAGAGCAGGGACATCAATCCCTTCTGAAAGACACCGAACATTGCTTAAGATCCGACAAACGTTTTGCCCCGCATCTTCTTTAAGCCAATCCAATTCCTCATTGCGTTTTTTGACGCTTTGCGTTCCGTCAATATGTCTTACTTCACAGTTTAGAAAGGGAACGGTTTGAAGGAAATCATCAATATGAGATTTGATAATTTTATTAAAGAGCTTTGTTATATATTGAGAGGTGTTAATGTCTTTGCAAAAAGCTAAAGCACATTGCATGGGCTCTGTATCATCATCATCAACAGCCGCTTGCTTATCTATTTTGGTAAGTGCTCTATAACAGCCAATAATTTTTGCCGCATCATCTAAATCAATTTCACGGTTTTCATTGGCAATAATCTCCTGTATGGCTGGTGTGATATAGGTTTCATTAATACCCAAGACCACAATCTTGTAAGGAGTTAAAAGTTCATTATCGACAGCTTCCGCGAAGGTATAATGATGAAGTTGTTTGCCATAAAGGGTTTCATCGTCCATAGATGCCAAAACAGCATTGATCTCATCCGCCCGCCTTTTAGCAGTGTCACTAAAGATACGCGGCGTTGCTGTCATATACAGACGTTTTTTGCCCCGAATGATGCTGTTATCGTGAACCTTGATAAATTCAGATTCATTGTCTTCAGTTCCCAATGAAGCCCCAGTTGTTCTATGGGCTTCATCACAGATGATCAGATCAAATTCGGGTAAACCATGCTCTTTTTGTGCATCCGAAATCACTTGGATAGAATGATAAGTTGAAAAGACCACGGTCATTGCATCTGCTAGGGATTCACAAGCTTCTTTAGCAAGGGCTTGAGCATCCGTGGTAGCAGGGAGAACAAGATCTGATGTTTCCATGCCAACAATATCATCTTGATTTTTACG
>NZ_JBHIOW010000058.1:0-1678 GCF_042195725.1 Bartonella sp. AP65SXKL | reverse complement strand
TTTAAAGAAAACAGTGAATATTTAGAACATCAAAAGAAGATGAATATTGAAGTTATCTTTGGAAATCCTCCTTATTCGGTAGGACAAAAGAGTGCTAATGATAATAATCCGAATACCTCTTATTTTATATTAGATAATCGTATTCGTAAGAAATATATATCGAATTCAACAAAAATAATAAATCGAAATAAACTTTATGATAGCTATATACGAGCAATTTGCTGGGCAAGCGACCGCATAAAAGAGCGTGGTGTTATTGGATTTGTCACGAACGCAGGATTTATCAGTGGTCATGCTATGGACGGTTTACGAAAATGCCTTGTTGAAGAATTTAGTAGCCTTTATGTTTTCCATTTGCGGGGTAATCAACGAACCTCTGGAGAAATTTCTCGTAAAGAAGGTGGTAAGATTTTTGGTGAAGGCTCTCGTGCTCCTATAGCAATTTCTATTTTGGTTAAAAATCCAAATGCACAACAGCATGGTAAGATATATTTTCGTGATATTGGAGATTACCTCACGAGAAAAGAAAAGCTTACGATAATTGAAAAATTTAAGAGTATTGATGGTATTACACAAAGCAAACAAGGTTGGAGAATAATAAAGCCGGATAGACATAATGATTGGCTTGATCAACGTGATGACAGTTTTAAAGCATTTTTAGCCATAGGTGATAAGAAAGGTAATGATAAAAAGCTATTTAAAAATTTTTCGTGTGGTATCGTAACGAGTCGTGACGCTTGGACATATAATGCAAGCCATAAAGCTTTAATACAAAATATGAGTGCTATGATCACTTTTTATAATAGTGAAGTAGAAAGTTTTAAAGATACCTGTCCTCATGCTGACCGTAAAACACGTAATAAAATTGTAAACAATTTCATTAACATTGATGCAACAAAGATCAGTTGGAGTACTACTCTCAAACAAGAATTGGTAAGAAGCAAATTTTCCAAATTTGAGAATAATTGCCTTATTCAAAGCCTTTATCGCCCTTTTACACGACAGTGGCTCTATTATGATCGCACCTTTAATGAGTCAGTTTTTCAAATGCCGCATATATTTCCTATGGGACAAGCAGTTGAAAATAAAGTAATACACGTTACCGGCATAGGGTCAATGAAAGACTTTTCTGTTTTGATGAGTAAGACTGTGCCTGATTTTAAGGTAATAGAGAATGGTCAATGCTTTCCGCGCTATATTTACGAAGACACTACGGTCTCAAAAAGTAAAAGTGAGAAACAATCCCATTTATTTACAGAAGAAAGTAAAACAGCTGATTTACAGAAGCGTGATGCCATTACTGATGAAGGTCTAGACCATTTTAAAGTGGCTTATCCTAATGAAACTATCACTAAAGATGATCTATTCTATTACGTTTATGGAATTTTGCATTCGGAAGATTATCGTGCCCGTTATGCTGATAACCTTTCTAAAGAGTTGCCTCGTATCCCGTGTGTAAAGAGTGCTGATGATTTTTGGAAGTTTGTGTAACAGCAGGGCGTGAACTAGGTCATTTGCACGTGAATTATGAAAGCATAGAGCCTTATCCAGTGACCTTTAAAAAAGGTAATCCAAAACAGACAGAGATCTCTAATCCTGAGAAATTCTATTATGTGACTGAAATGAAATTCGCAAAAGCAGGTAAAGAGAAAGATAAAACCACTGTTATTTATAATAG
>NZ_JBHIOW010000057.1:0-1830 GCF_042195725.1 Bartonella sp. AP65SXKL | reverse complement strand
CTCCAGAGATTTCACGAATATAGTTACAACGACATAAAAGCTCTAAAGCTTGCTTAACGGTTTGATTGTCTGTTAAATATTTCCAATCACGTTTATAAACATCCCTTGCTATAAAAACATCGGGTAAACAATCACAGCGTTCAACAATTAATTTTGCACGCTCTGCTGTTAATGTATCCCCCGCCGCATAAAGTCTTTTGACATGACTTAACAGATATTTTTCCCAACGCAAGGCTGTTGTAATGGCATAGAGACCAATTTCTAAACGACCAGTGTCAAGAAGTTCAAAAATCAACGCAAGGCTTGCTATGGTCTTTGGCATTTTTAAAAGATGCGATTGTAAGCTTTCTGAGTAACTACCTCCTTTTGCCTCTTTATGAAGATGCTCTAACCATTCATAAAACTTCACTTGTGCTTCAGCAGAAAAACGCATGATCAGTGGTTGTTCGGGAGAACCTAAGCGTTTATCACGAAAAGAGCGAAATACCCCTTCATACTTTTGCCAGACCTCTTGATTGGGCGGTTTATCAACCAATTGCCACTCTTTATTGTCATCGGGCCAGACAATCATTTGAAAGCGTTGCAATAAACCGTCATCGTTTATTCCACGGTGTATGGCTTGAATGAGCGGAATAATGCGTGAAGGTTGAATGCCTCCAATCATGGATAAAGTGACATAAGGGATAAAAATGGTTCCACGCTCTATACGGTCATAAGTAAATTGATCATCGCCATTAAAAGCTGTTAAATAAAAGGCGCGGTCTGATTGATATTCCTTTCTTTCTAGATTGGCTAAAAAGCCAGCCAATTCATCACGCACCATTAAGAGACCACGGGGGTTTTCTTTTAAGAGTTCCCCAAGCTTTTCAACAGACACATCATTGACAATAGTGTCATCTTCATTTTTACGAGTAGAAACTAAGCGGTGTGCAAAGTGCATTATGCAATCATATTCGCAATATTAGAAAAATAATAATTTATCATTATTTACTGATACGGAGCGCAGTATTGTAGAAAATAATTTTCTTCAATTACAAAATAAATAAAAATACAGTTGATTAAGGAAATTTTTTCTTTGTATGGAGCACACGTAAAATACGCACAACGCCATTTGAAATATCATAAATCATGATATAATTTGGATGTACAATAAGTTCACGTGTATTTACAATTCGTCCTAAACGACCAAGGGTAGGAAATTTAACAAGTTTTTCTACTTTTTCAGATAAAAGTTGATCAAACTTTAAGGCAGCGGAAGGATTATCTTGTGATATGTATTCACGTATCTTTTTGCGGTCAACGTGTGCTACTTGTGTCCAAATTAGCTTCATAAAGTTGATCTATCTAGTTTACTTTGTGTCTTTAAGCGCCATTCTTTTGCTTCTGCTTCGATTTCTTCAGAAGACATTATATCACTTGCATTAGCAGAATTTATCCCTAATTGAACTTGTTCCCGAAACCATAAATCGTATGCACTTTTTTCTTTTTGTTCTTTTACGATATCGCGCATATAATCGCGCAATAATTGTGCACCAGATCTATCACACGCCTTTGCTGCTTTGGAAAATTCATTTTTTAATACATCATCGACGCGAAAGGTAAATGTTGTCTCAGCCATTTTACGACCACTTAATGTGTTACAAAGTAGTTCTAATGTAATGTATTTTTACTGTTTCTTCAATAGGTACTATTAGAATAGATATTTTATATCTATTTTGCATTTTCATAGGGTTGAAAGGGACGCCCATAAATCAACGGGCTCTGATAACAACCCAGACAAAAGAGCCAGACCGGTTTCAATGCCTTCACAAATGACCAGATGTTTTGGAT
>NZ_JBHIOW010000056.1:0-1858 GCF_042195725.1 Bartonella sp. AP65SXKL | reverse complement strand
GTAATTGTAACAATTGCTTTTGAGGAAACATCCGTGACATATGTTTTTGTTATCTGATCAATTTTACTGAAAAGTTGTGTGAACACTGTAAAATTCATGGAATTCCTCTTTAACGAATTTTCAATTTTTTATCACCTTGAAACATAGATATATGCTAAACGCTTCATTTGCATTTATACATTACCTAAGTGTTTTCACCACGATATCTTGGCTTTGATAAAATATTTGTGCCTCTCTTGATTGTTCAGATAGTACTGAACCTTCTACAGTGGCTTTTGTTTTCATGAAAAAAAGTCAATGTTGTAAAGAGTTTTATTAGTTCAATCTTATTGGGGGGATTCTTTTGTTGGCAGAGTTTATAATTTTTTTATACAATAGACGTTTTTGTATATCGATAAGAGTCTTTTCATTGTTGCTTAAATTTCTGACCATTTGTAACTTTGTGTATTCATTTTGGAGCATGGATGACATGCTCTTGATGCGTGTTTGCAACTCGAAAACTTCTCTCAAATTTGTTGTTTTATCTATATCATTTAAGAAATCAGCAATTTGTGTAAAGCGCTTCTCTGCGTCTTGGAAAGCCTGCAAACTTACGGCTTTCTCGACAATTCCATTATAGTTAAGACGTGTATTAATTATATCGTATATCTTCTTCTGCGGCAATGACGAGAAGATGGCCCTGTAATCTTCGCCGTTAACCGCAGTCATAAGGACTTCGATATAACTATACATTTTGAATAGGCTAGAACCCATGTTCTTGTAGTTTTTGTGGGGGGATGGGTAGGGCGGATCTTGTAAAAAATAGCGAATGCTTTTTGTTGTTAAGGTGTGTATTGTGTGTTCTAAGTCTTTTGTTTCACTTTCACTTTCACTTTCTGTTATAGGCTGGTGGATTTTTTTCGCGTTTCCTGTTATAGATTGATGGATTTTTTTCGCGTTTTCGATCTGGCTTTCGTTTGTTGTAATTTGTTGTTTTAATAACTCAATAATTTTCAGATATTCTTCTTTTGAAAAAGGCAAAAGAGTTTGGGCAGTTGAATCCTTATTATCAGAACCCCAACTAAAATTAGATGTTAGAGTTAAATTTATCATCCCCAAAAGGGTAATCATTCCTGTTATAATAAATCGCTTTTTCATCTGTCTTCTCGCTTGATTTCGGCAGGGATTGTTTTATTAATAGGCACGCGGTTCCTATCATTAGGTTGTTTTAGCTTTGGTGCTAATGCACAAGCCGATAAAAGGTTTGCAATCAAAATTACAAGAATGATTGACTTCATTTTAATATGACTCTTTTTTACCGTTATATACATCCTGATATTTGTTATCATTATTATTATTTTGACACGTAAAGTAAAGTACGCTGTGTGTAATTATTTTACTTTTTTATTCCATTTTAATTCATGAAAATAGCTCAATTTCAGTGCAAATATTTTTTACTTTAGGATTGGATATCTTGGTTGATAAAGTCCTGTGGTAAGAGCTATTGAAGTAATAATACTTATTCGCAGGAAACGGTTTACGAATCCGAAGAGAGGCATATCTATAGCGCCACGAATGATGAGCCATCCGTAGATGATGAAAGCGATTGTGAGACCGATTGATACAAAGGGCGTAATTGTAGCTATTGTTTTTGAGGAAATATCCGTGACATATGTTTTTGTTATCTGATCAATTTTACTGAAAAGTTGCGTGAACACTGTAAAATTCACGGAATTCCTCTTTAACGAATTTTCAACTTTTTATCACCTTGAAACATAGATATATGCTAAACGCTTCATTTGCATTTATACATTACCTAAGTGTTTTCACCGTATGCTAGGCATCTCTTTTTTTTCATGGTTAAAAAATTTCATATCAA
>NZ_JBHIOW010000055.1:0-1958 GCF_042195725.1 Bartonella sp. AP65SXKL | reverse complement strand
AAATAAAGCGTATAAGAAGAGGTGTTTATATTAAAGAAAAGGCGACAGCAAGGTTTCTTGAGACAGATATCATTGGTCCTGGAACACCGATACTTCTTAAATTTTTTAAAGCAAAAGAACAAAACGCAGCGTGGCTTACAAAATGTTTGTAAAAAAACAAATCTTGCCCATGTTTTTATCAAGGATCGGAGTTTTCCAAAGCGTGTTGAATTAAAAAAGCTGAATGGTAATGTTTTTCAAAGAGTGGATGGAAATCAATTCCCCATTGCAAAACAAGAGGGACCCTCAATTGCTAGGGTGATGTCAAAGCCAGAGATTACAAGTGCTATTGTAAAAAAAGCCAATGAGAGATTAATTGCCAATATACAGTACCAACTTGCTCATCATGAATACGCTGGCTGTTAATAAGAAAGGCTAGATTATGTTCTTAAACTTTATCTATATATTCCATATCCTTATGAGTTTATGCATTACACACTTTGATTGCAATTTTAAAAACAGATTATCACTTATGCTTTGTTTTTCCATAAAAAAGTCAATAAAATCAATGTAAAAGGTACTTCCCAGCGGGTTGGCTTCGTTGCGGGACAGGCTAGTGCGAACTATCGCTAGCGACAGAATTTTCAATTTGACTGTACATTGTACACTTAACTCATTGATAAATAACAATTTCAATATGTACACTGTACAGTATGTGAAACGTTTTCTTAGCAAAAAGTAATTTTTATTACTGGACAATTCTAGTAATAGGTATTTTCAAATCAGGTGCCTCAAAAACACCTTAAAACAACTAGCGGATTAGTTGCCGAAATAACTAATCTTCCGCAATTTAAAAGCTTTAACTCATTCTATGCTACATGCATATAATAGCTTTGTCAGGTGTGGCTATGCCATATACCCCCCTTCGGGGAAAGGCATAACGACGGACTAGATGCCGTGTTTCTTAGCGACCAGCACTCTTTTAGAATGTCATTAAGGAACGTCTAACATCTAAGAATTCTTTATGAATACCATTATTAAAATTACTGAATTATGTGGCAAAAGGCATGACAATATTATGCGTGACATCAAGAAAACGCTTGAAGAACTTAACGCCCTCAAATTTGAGAAGGTTGATTTTGGTGGGCACTACCTTGATAACATAAGGTGAAAGCCGCCCTTGTTATAACCCGCCAAAGCGTGAATGCTTAATTCTTGTTTCTAGTTACAGCACTGCCTTACGAGCAAAGATAATTAACCGTTGGAAAGACAAGTAGCTATTCCATAAATTGATTACTCCAAACCCGAAGTATTACTTGGCGCCTTAAATCATCTACAAAATCAAATTGAGCAGAAAGACCATGTTATTTCAGAATTAGCACCAAAAGCAAAAGCTTTAGAAGGCTTAAAACGCTCTGATGGTTTGTTTGGTTTGATTGAAGCCGCGAAGATGTTGGAGATAAGACCAAAGGATTTAATAGATTACTTGCGTAAAAATGATTGGGTGTATCGACGTGCTCCAAGTGGTCCATTGTTACCTTAATCAGGATAAAATCAACAAAGGATTCATGGACTGTTCTGCCATCACCATTCAAAAACCGGATGGAACAGAAAAGGTGCTGCCTTCAACAAAAATCACACTTAAAGGATGGGCAGCATGTTTGAGAGAACAAGTCCACGGAGGCGTGCAATGAAGGTAGATTCTAACTTCTTATGCGATTTATGGATGGCATTATCTCAATTTTCTAGACATGAAAATATGAGTGATAAGATTGTACTGCTCTGGTTGACATCATGAGTTTAGTAGAAAAAGCTTTGATTTTAAAACTTCAAGATGAAGTGCCAATCCTTCTTTCGATATCTTTCTCATCTGACGCTCCATAAAAAAGCCCCACATCAGTGGGGGCTGGATAAAATGATGTTCTAATCAATCTCGCGTTAATTATAATAAAGTGGCTCGCTACATCCACGGGCGCCTA
>NZ_JBHIOW010000054.1:0-1993 GCF_042195725.1 Bartonella sp. AP65SXKL | reverse complement strand
GCATTTTTACACGTTTTGTGTAATATATTTTAACATTTAAAATGTATAAGTTTCCAGTTGCAAACAAAAGCCGTGTCTTAAAGGACGCGGCTTTTTTGCTATAAAGCAGCCCCCCGCCCCGTTATTTTATTTACGCTGCTTTGTTTGTGCTTTGTTCACTACCATCAGTATCATCACAAATCTTTTGCTTGCCATTAATTACAGCGTTGCCAGAGATTTTTACACCCTCTTCAATAATAGACCTATTAGAAACACACGCATCATCATAAATTTCTGCTTTTTCATAAATACGAGCATTCTCATAAACACGGGCATTGCCATAAATCTTGACATTTTTGTAGACAAGCGCTTTACCATAAACCCTAGCATGATCAAAAATATGAGAACCTTCGTATACGCAAGAAGACCCTGATACTTTTGCATTGCCATAAACAAAGCCCTTCACATAAGCACTATGCCAAACCTTGGCATTGTCATAAATTTTTGCCTCTATACTAATAAAAGCTTTTCCATAAACCACGGCATTATCACAAACTTGACCACAAACCTTAGCATGATCATAAACCTTGGCATTGCCATTAACCACACACTTGCCATAAACCCACCCCTTGCCACGAAACCACATGGTACCACTAATACTAGCATTATCAAAAATCTTAGCATTGCCATAAACATGGGTATCACGACCATAAACCTTGGCTTTATCACTCACTACAACGTTACCATAAACTTTAGCATTTTGAGCAATAACGGCTTCATTACGTATTTTAGCATTTTCACTAACGACAGCATCATATGCTGCAATAGCATCATCATACACCCAGCAATTCCCATCATGAGAGAGGTTATCTTCCTTCTCAATAAAACCACCAAGGTCACCAGCCTTGACATCATCGAAATCCCTTAATGCGCGTATGCGATAAAAGTATCTAGGTTGACGGGTTTCTGCATCGTAAACTTTTTTTATTTCGTCTATAATTTCATATTTTTTAGATACAGTTTTAGTGGTCATAGGTAGCTCCCTAATCTAATATTCAAACAAATTTTTAAATGAAATGGTTATAAGGAGGCGCCCCCGCCGCGCCCGCGCCGTTATTTAAGCTGTTTTCCTATGGGGACGACACATAACAAAGCAAATTTCACCATAAGGAGAAAGGCGTTCTGTATAAACATTATTCATTGTGTCACCACAAATATTCTTAGTAACAATAGCCATGCCACATGCATTGGCATTTTCATAAACATGCACTTTACTTACAATTTTTGCACTATCGAAAACATGGGCATTATCATACACATGGGCATTGGCAAAAACCTTTGCTGAATCGTAGACGCGAGCATTACCATATACAAAACCACCAACACCTGCATTGCCATAAACCTGCGCATTTTCGTAAACACGACCAGGGCTCACAACAATGGCCTGATCACCAACCCAGCAATTACCATCATGGGAAAGATTTTCTTCAGATTCAATATAGCCACCAAGTTGACCAGCTTTAACATCACCAAAATCTCTTAACGCCTTAATGCGATAAAGTTTTTTACCTTCGCGAAGAATTGTTTGATTGGTGAGTTGATATTTTGGAGAAGTTTCTTGATTTGTAACTGTAGCTTTCATGCTAATTATCCTATTTTAAAGGTTTCAATTGACACCCCATAAGAGGCGCCGGGTGTTTGAAACCACGGTAATAGGCCCGTCGTTACACTTTCCCCTATGAAGGGTATTGTATAGTATAACCACACCCGGCAAAATTGTTATATGCCAATAACAGCACAAAAGAAAGCCAGTATATTTACGTAGGAAAGGCTATTTCGTTGCCTACCCGCCTATTATCAAGTGGGTTTCAATCACTTGCCAACCTTAATAAACGACCTTTTCTTTAAAGTCAATACGTATTTTTTATTTTTTTCAATTTTTTTCATTTTGATACCTACCTAATTGAATACCAAGTGATTTTAAATTTTACTTTTGGTTTTTAGTATAAAAATG
>NZ_JBHIOW010000053.1:0-2018 GCF_042195725.1 Bartonella sp. AP65SXKL | reverse complement strand
GCAATTTTATATTTAGTTAAAGAAAGGGAATTGGGGTATGTCCAGTAAATTACCATGGACGAGGCTTTTTGCAGACAGATGGCTTGTTACTCTTGGTTGTTTGTCGCCGACCGAGAAATGTATCTATGTCATGTTGCGACTTCTAATGCTCCATACTGGTGAACCTATTTTAAAGGACTTAACGGTATTAGCTTTTTGGGTTGGTTATCCAGTAGAAGAGTTTGAAGCAGCTTTGAATTCCTTGATTGAGGGTGGATTCATCATACGTTTAGACAATGGTGGGTTGTGGAATTCAGAAGTTGAAAAAGAACTCAATAACGTCACTGAAGAGCTAGATAATTTCACTTGCAATAATATGGAGGTAAGGCATGTCTAATGGTATGCCGTGGATAAGATTTCATTTGTATGATTGGATTAGTGGTACAGATGGGATGACATTGGAACAACGGGGCGTTTATATAACACTTCTTGTTCGCATGTACGATAAAAAAGCACCCATTAAAGAAGATTTTGAAACGCTTGCACGTGCTTGCAATTGCTCGCAGAAAAAATTTGCAACTATTGTCGAATACTTAATGAGGAATGATAAACTTGTTGAGATAGATGGTGGGTTGTGGAATACGCGCGTTGAAGAAGAGCTAAAAGATTTTGCTGATAAAAAAGATCATATATCACAAATTCGTAGTGAAGCTGGTAAAAAAGGTGCACAAGCAAAAAACAATACAAAACAACATGTTAATAATTTTGCTGAAGCAAACGACAAGCAAAATGATTTTTTTGCTGAAGCAAAAGATAAGCAAAATCTAGCTATAAAGAACCAGAATAAGAATAATATATATAAAAAAAATAAAACTATCGTTTTATCAAAAAAAGAAACTGAATTTGAAGATTTAGAAACAACGGATTTGATTGAAGAGCCAATCGAGGTTGATGCGATTGAAAGCGAACCAAATCAAATCGCAACATCATCAGACAATCAACCTCCCATTCACGAGCAAGAAAACGTTCCTAAAAAAGCCAAGCGGGTTAAAGCCGATAGAGGTTGTCGATTGCCTGCGGATTTTGAACCCGATTACGATTTTGCAATCAACGAAGGCTTGCCTTCAGAGCGTGTGAAAGTCGAAATCGCAAAATTTAGAGATTATTGGAATGCCAAGGCAGGTAAGGACGCATGCAAAACGGATTGGCAAGCAACATGGCGCAACTGGGTACGCAAGGCAATTGAAGATTTACAGAAAGGAAAAAACTATGGAAAGTCAAGCACTGAAACAACAGTACAGCAGCGTGGATGGAGTTATCGCGTTGCACAGCACATGTCCAATATCAAAAATTCAGATAGTGTGTACAAATTTCTATTCGAGGATGACAACCGAACCACCATTCCATTGGAAGACAGGGCAAAAACCATTGATTGCAGAAGCGGAGAGAATTACTTCATTAGTTCATGATGCGTTGCAAAAGCTTGAAAAGAAAGCGACTGAAGAAGAAATTCAAACAACGTATCTTGTCCTTTCAAATGGACTTAAGAGCCCCATGGGATCAGATGAGAAAGCGACAGCGCTTGCGTATCTTTACGCTCTTGAAGGCATAAGCAGCTGGGTATTGCAAACGGCAACAAAGAACGCTTTGAAAGGCAAAGCCGAGGGCTTAAATTCGACCTTTATGCCCTCAACAGCAGATTTTTATCGTTATTGTAAGACGCTTGAAGGCAATATTCGCTTTCATGCAAAGCACATTCTTAGGAGCCTTGAAAAGCCTGAAAAGGAAACAAATAAAAAGGCACCGATGCCATCAGAACGCATAGAAAAGCTTCAAAAAGAACTTGAAGAAGTTTTAAAGGGCATTGAATGATAAACAGCAAAGTAGTGAAGTTTGCTGATGATTTTGAGAATAGATATGCGTTTAAATTGACAGAAAGGCACCGTACAGAGCGATTTAAATATTTTGTGATAAAAACCACATTGAAATTAAAAACGCTTCTATACGGTCCATTTTGAGGCAAATAAACCCATTGGTAA
>NZ_JBHIOW010000052.1:0-2055 GCF_042195725.1 Bartonella sp. AP65SXKL | reverse complement strand
ATACTCTACAAAGCCGCCAAGGTCGCCTGCTTTAACATCACCAAAATCTTTTAATGCACGTATGCGGTAAAGCGTAATGTATCCATCAAACTGAATTGTTTCATCAGTAAGTTCGTATTTTTTCATCTGGTCTTTTCTCCAGTTGAGATGGCGTTATAGTCATCAACGTGTGCGCTACGGTAAACTTCTGCCTTATCGGAAACGCATGCATAACCGTAAACCTCTGCCTTACCATAAACACGTGCTTCATCGAAAACGCGTGCACAATCGTAAACTTCTGCCTTATCGGAAACGCATGCATAACCGTAAACCTCTGCCTTACCGTAAACACGTGCTTCATCGAAAACGCGTGCACAATCGTAAACCTCTGCCTTACCGTAAACGTGTGCCTTACCGTAAACGTGTGTCTCACCGTAAATTTCTGCACGACCGTAAACGCATGCCCCGTAGTAAACGCGTGCGCTCTCGTAAACATGTGCATCATCAAAAATCCTAGCACCATCAAAAACCAGCGCATCATCATAAACTTTGGCATTACCGTAAACTTCTACATAATCGATAACGCGTGCATTGTTATAAACACGTGCATTGCCAAAAACTTGTGCCTCATCGGAAACTAGTGCATTGTCATAAATACATGCATTATCCGCAACCCAACAATAGTCCTCATGCGATAGGTTCTCTTCAGTCTCAATATAGCCGCCAAGATCACCTTTCTTGACGTCCCCCAAATCTCTCAGTGCACGAATGCGGTGAAGGATTTTGCCATCAACTTCGATTGTTTCATCAGTAAATTCGTATTTTTTTTCCATGATTACTATTTCTCACGTTCTACGATTACGGTGGAGCCACTAATTTTACAATTTCCAGCAATGTCTACACGACAGCAAATATATGCTTGATTGTAAATTTTAGCATTTCCGTAAACGTGTACACTTTCCCCTATAACAGAATTCCCATAAATCCGCGCATAGTCAAAAACCTTGGCATTATCTCCAACATCAGCACCACCAACTTCGGCATAATCATAAACTTGTGCATTGTCATAAACGCGTGCATTCCCATAAACCCGCGCATCATCATAAACTTTGGCATCACCGTAAACGTGTGCATTGCCAAAAATCCAACAGTCTCTCTTATGGCTTAAGTTGCTCTCTTTTTCTATAAAACCGCCGAGGTCACCTTTTTTGACATATCCAAAGTCTCTCAGTGCACGAATGCGGCGGAGCGTTCTGCGCCCAAACTCAATTGTTTCATCAGTAAGTTCGTATTTTTTTTCCATGGTTTAAGTCGCCCTTATCTTAAAACAGTGTCATTTCCAGATACTTTTGTATTTCCGGTTACTTTGGCATTCTCGCAAACTAGTGCACCACCAAACACACGGGCATTTCCAGAGATTTCTGCGTGACCGCCAATTTTAGCTTTTTCAGAAACATGTGCACCTTGGTGGATTGCGGCATTGCCATAAACCTTAGCCTTTCCAAAAACACGTGCATCATCTGCAATCAATGCGGATTCAAAAACACAAGCATCGTCAAAAATTTCTGCGTTCTTTGAAATTATTGCATTACCGCCAATCTTTGCATCATGGTATATTCGTGCATTACCAGAAACAGAAGCTTTATCGTACACTTTCGCGTTCCCATAAATTTTTGCAAGTACGTGAACACGGGCATTACCGTAAACTTTTGCATGATTGAAAATGTGTGCACCACTCAAAATTTGTGCATCATCGAAAATTGTTGCGTTATCATAAACCAATGCACAATCTTGGATTAGTGCATTGGCATAGACTTCGGCATTCCCAAAAACCTTTGCACTATCTCCAACCCAGCAATTGCCATCATGTGATAAATTACCCTCATGCTCTATAAAACCACCAACGTCACCTTTCTTGACTCTTCCAAAGTCTCTCAGTGCACGAATGCGGTGGAGAGTTTTGCCCCCAACTTCGATTGTTTCATCAGTCAGTTCATATTTCTTTTCCATGATTTTACTCCTTTAAGTTAGATTCTGCCTTTGTCGTTCTTGCAAAAGAACGGCATTGCATTGTGT
>NZ_JBHIOW010000051.1:0-2113 GCF_042195725.1 Bartonella sp. AP65SXKL | reverse complement strand
GCATTTTTACACGTTTTGTGTAATATATTTTAACATTTAAAATGTATAAGTTTCCAGTTGCAAACAAAAGCCGTGTCCTTTAAAGGCGCGGCTTTTTTGCTATAAAGCAGCCCCCCGCCCCGTTATTTTATTTATGCTGCTTTTTCAGTGATTACATCATTACTACAAACATCATCACGAAATGTTTTCTTTTCCTTAAGAGCGGCGTTGCCATAAATCTTAACATCTTTGTAAACAACCGCTTTTCCATAAACTCTTGCATTATCAAAAATATGAGCACCTTCGTATATATAAGAAGATCCTGATACTTTTGCATTGCCATAAACAAAGCCACTCACATCAGCACTATGCCAAACCTTGGCATTGTCATAAATTTTTGCATTTACAGCAATAAAGGCTTTCCCATAAACCACGGCATTGTTACAAACTTGACCACAAATTTTTGCATCACCATAAACCTTGGCATTGTCATTAACCACGCACTTGCCATAAACTACTCCCTTACCACGAACCCACATACTACCATTAACACTCGCATTATCAGAAACCTGTGCATTGCCATAAACATGGGTATCATGACCATAAACTTTAGCTTTTCCACTCACTATAGCATTACCATAAACTTTAGCATTTTGAGCAACAATGGCATCATTACGTATTTTTGCATTTTCAGAAACGACGGCATTCACAGCAACTATAGCATTATCATACACCCAGCAATTACCATCATGTGAGAGATTATCTTCACTTTCAATAAAGCCACCAAGGTCCCCTGTCTTTACATCATCGAAATCCCTTAATGCACGAATGCGATAAAAGTGTTTAGGTTGACGGGTTTCTGCATCGTAAACTTTTTTTATTTCGTCTATAATTTCATATTTTTTGGATACATTTTTAGTGGTCATAGGTAGCTCCCTAATCTAATATTCAAACAAATTTTTAAATGAAATGGTTATAAGGAGGCGCCCCCGCCGCGCCCTATTGTTTAATTAAGCAGCTTCTTTTTCATATTCTAATTCACATTCTAAATCGTCATCATTTTCCGATTCAAGATCAGCATCATAATAGTCTTCAAAATCATCATAATACTCATGACGATAATAATCATCTTCACTACCAAATTCGGGATATGCTTCATTCCAAATATGATCATCTGCTGTTAAAGAAGCGGCGCTATGAACATAAGAATCTCCTGAAATAAGAGCACCACATACAACGGCATCATCGAAAACACGCGCGTCATCACAAATATGAGCAGCGCCGCTTATTTTTGCATTGCCTCCAACATGAGCATCATCACAAATGACGGCATCATCAGAAATATGAGCATGATCAGTTACATAGGCATTATCATAAATCTTTGCATTGCCTTCAATTACAACAGCACCTTTAATATGAGCATTCCCATAAAGACGCGCATTGCCTCCCATAAAAATAGCTTCAAAAATAGCATTCCCATAAATTTTTGCATTCCCACAAACGTCTACAAAAAAGCTTCTTACTTTTGCATTCCCAGAAACGCGGGCATTTTGAAAAACGCGGGCTTTATCATATACCCAGCACGTACCATAATGCGATAGGTTGCTTTCATTTTCTATAAAACCACCTAAATCCCCCGCCTTGACATCTCCAAAATCTTTTAAGGCGCGTATACGGTATAATGTGAGACCAGTCATATGATCTATTTCATTAGTCAATTCATATTTTTTGGATGGTTTTCTCTTTTT
This sequence comes from Bartonella sp. AP65SXKL, assembly GCF_042195725.1. NCBI lineage: Bacteria > Pseudomonadati > Pseudomonadota > Alphaproteobacteria > Hyphomicrobiales > Bartonellaceae > Bartonella > Bartonella sp. AP65SXKL. The sequence goes on along the minus strand of NZ_JBHIOW010000051.1, from coordinate 386 downwards.
AACTGTAGCGTTCATGCTAGTAATCCTTATCAATGAAGTTTTTAATTAACAGCCCATAAGGGCGTCGGGTGCTAAAAACACGGTGATAAGTCCGCCGCTATGCTTTTCCCTCGCGAAGGGTATTGTATGGCATAGCTACACCCGACATAACCGTTATATGCCAATGATAGCATAAAAGAAAGTCAGTATTTTGAAGATGGGAAAAACCTTATCGTGGCTTATCCGCTTATCACAAGTGTTTTTAGCACTTGTCGACCTTTCTAAACGAACCTTTCCTTAATGTCAATACGTATTTTTTATTTTTTTCACTTTTTTTCATTTTGATACCTACCTAATTGAATACCAAGTGATTTTAAATTTTACTTTTGGTTTTTAGTATAAAAATG
>NZ_JBHIOW010000050.1:0-2207 GCF_042195725.1 Bartonella sp. AP65SXKL | reverse complement strand
GCCCTCCATTCGCCACCTTCATAGCTAGCTCCTCCTCCTAAATACATCGCTAGCGTCTGATGCAAGGAATAAAGCTGATTGCCCGTAATCGCCTCTGTCGAACCTTCAGAAATATCGCCATCTAAAACTGACTTCAGTTTGCTCTTACTTCTTTTATCTCCCTTCCCATGAAGCGCTACAAACGCACTGTCTTCATCACTCCACAACAACGCATTCTGCTCAATATTGTCTGAAATCTCATTATGAAGCTTTGTAAATGAATTGCTTACACCAGCAAACGCTTCCGCAATATTAGGGTAGCTATGCTCTTCTGGACTACCATCATCATTAAATGTCGTAACTTTGAATGTAGGCGCTACCCATTGACCATCTTCATAGTGAGCTCCACCACCAAAATAAGTCGCCAGCGTCTGATTCAAGGAATAAAGCTGAGAACCATTCACTGCTTCCGTCGAGCCTTCAGAAAGTGTTCCAGCTTTCACGCCAGAGAGACTACGTGCATCACCATTCATGTTTGAAATTGTGATTGCACTACCCTCTTTTTCACCACCTATCTTGATTACCTTCGTAGCATCATCCTGCTTAACAAGACTATCTCCTACAACTTTATTAATCTCATTCTGAAGCTCTTTATGAATATTCATGAATGAATCACCAACACCAGCAAAGGCAGACGCAACATCATCATAGCTCTGCTCTTCAACGGCACTGCCATCTTCTTTGACGATCTTAACTTTGAAGCTTGGAGTACTCCATTGACCTTCTTTATATTCAGCGCCACCACCTAAATAAGTTGCAACAGTCTTATTCGTCTCAAAAAGCTGAGAACCATTGACCGCTTCACTTGAGCTTGCAGAAACCTCTCCATTGGAAAGAAACTTAATTTTACTGTTGCCTTTCTCATCACCCTCTCCATGTGTTGCTACAAACGCCTTTTCAGAATCACTCCACAACAACGCATTCTGCTTAATATTTTCAGTAACCTCCGTGTTGTTTTGAGTAAACTCTTTTTGAAGATTCTCAAAAGATGTTCCTACACCAGCAAATGCTTCCGATACAGTATCATACTTCTTCTCTTCAACTTTAGTACCATCCTCATTAACGATCTTAACTTTGAAACTTGGAGCCGTCCAAGCGCCACCTGCATAACTAGCATCACCACCTAAAGACTGCGCAACACTGTTACCTAGAGCATATAGCTGATTTCCTGCTACAGCATCGCTTGAGCTAGCAGTAATATCACCATTTGCAAGTGATGTGATTTTGCTGTGTGTCTTCTCACCATCTTTTTCTCCATGCAAGGCGACAAAAGCACCTTCAGCCTTGCTCCATGATAAAGAATCTTGTGCAACTCCTTCTGAAACTTCCTTAATACGAGCGTTGATAGTGCTCATGCTGTCATTAATGTCATTAAAAGCACCTGCAACATTATTACTGCTCTTCTTATCACCTTTCGTACCATCATTGCTGAAAGTCTGAATTTGGAAATCCGGATCTTGCCATTCGCCTTTCTCATTATAACCAGCACCACCACCAAAATAGCCAGCAAACTGTTTTTGCAGATCATAAATCTGTCCACCCGTAATCGCATCACTCGAGCCTGATACTATAGAGCCAGCTGCAAGTGATGTAAGCTTGCTGTTCTCTTTATTGTCCCCATGCGTCGCTACAAACGCATCTGCGTCCTTATTCCACAACAGCGCATCGCCTTGAACTTCCTGAGTAATATTCGTAATGTTTTCAGTAAGTTCATTAAACTTATTCGTTAGGTTGTTATTCACATTCTTGAAATTCGTATCAATACCTTCAATGGCTAAACCAACATCACCATAGGATTTTTCTACTACCTCGCCTTTTGCATCAACACTGGATAATTTATAGGCTGGACCCGTGAAAGTACCATCTTTAAAGCTTGTACCTCCACCTAAGTATTTCGCAATATCCTGAGAAACCTTAGAAATCTGACCGCCATTAACCGCATCATGCGAATTCTCACTAATCTGACCTTCGGCAACATTATGCAAACCAACAGATGCAGAACCCTTACCTTTACCCAAAGTCACACTCGCATAATTAGTGCTGCTATTATCATCACCTTGTTTATCATAGTGAACAACAGCCGATTCATCAGACTGAAGGCTGGTAGAAAGATCCTTCAAACCTTTATCAAGCTGACCTTTGTTAACAGCTTCATTATCCTTTGTTGC
>NZ_JBHIOW010000049.1:0-2327 GCF_042195725.1 Bartonella sp. AP65SXKL | reverse complement strand
GCTCTAATCCTTCTTTCGATATCTTTCTCATCTGACGCTCCATAAAAAAAGCCCCACAAAAGTGGGGCTGGATAAAAATGTTTTCTTATGATCTCTATTGGCTATGCTCTTTGATCAGCTGCTCGACTTCTTCAACACGAAAGCCAAGTTGAAAGAGCGGCGCATAGTCGCTTTCCTGTAATTCATACTGACAACGCTTTTCTACAAAATCACCATTTAAATCAAACGGCATGGTTGTTGTTAGACAAACCTTATGCGTGTCATCTTCAATCCCCTCTTCTCCCTCTCCAAGCTCTTTAACAAAAACCCAATAAAAACGTGTTGTTAAAAGATTCCCTAGCCTTCTTACTGTTTCAACTTTGTCAAAAGAAAGCATGTTCAGATAATCTTCTTTGCTATTTAAATGTTCTGGATATTCTATCATCTCTCCCTCCTAAACAAAATGACGCGTATGGCTACATCCACGCGCCGCAACTTGTTCATTTCCACCATTGACGATCATGGTGGCTCGAGTAAAACGCCCATTATCCGTTGTATTACTCCAGCTACCACCCCCTAACAATGCTCTCATTTCAAACGTATTTTGCGTATGGCTTATGGGTATAGGAAACGTGCCCGATAAAAATTGCCAAACATAACCGCAACCATCCTCACAACCGATATGCGAGATCATTCGACGATTCGCCGTATCCTTATATCCACCTGAAACCTTAGAGGTTGGTTCTTTCTTGCCAACAATATGTGTCTTTTCATTGCTTCCATACATAGCAGAAGCAAACGCTTCATCACTCAGTAAAGATTTTTTAACACGCGCCATATCTGTTACATGTTCGGTATAATTACGGTTTGTTGTTATATTGGTACGATACATTGATTTCGTATTTTCACCCGTCCCTGATTGAAGATAAATATCAACCCAAAGATCTGTAGAGGGGTCGTAGACCATTCCCTCTGGTGAACTATAAGGGCGGTGATTTAAACACCAAACTGAATTGGGTAAAATATCCCCTGCCCTATAACCAGACAAGGGGTGACCAGAAATCGTACCAACATCCGCACAAAGCGTATGAAACCCTCCTATCTTGCGCGAATTATTGACGCTGTAACCGTTTGGATACGTAGAGTTTTCTGATACAACAATTTTATGAGAATCTCCCTCCGGTACCAAATAAAGATAATAATCCTTGCCCGCAGAAAGAGACGGCATGCTTATTCTGGCATCTACCGTATAACTTACAACCAAAATATCATGAGTTCGTGGCAAAGTTAGATAGGTTCCTTTTTTCACGGTTAATTGCGCTTTGCCTGTCGCAACAAGAAAAGGGGTGGAAATTGATAAAACCGTTAAATGAGACTGTTTTAGAAAAGTGTTTATCTTTTCTGCGAGATTTTTTGCTTGTGTGGCTACTGTATGAGCTGTTGTCGCTGTTTCCAGAGAACTCTTGATACCACTAAGCTCTTTCTTCATTGTATCGGCGGTTGTTTTGGCTTCTTCTGCTGTCCTTTTCGCTCTATCAGCTACTTCCTTGGCTTTTTCGGCTTCGCTCTTGGCTTGATAGGCTTGTGAATCTGCCGACTCGGCTTTTTTCTTGGCTTCTTCTGAGTACATCCGCGCTAAACTTACGGGGGCTTTAAAATTCTCAACCACTTGATTGATATCGATAACCCTACTCCTCGCAGACGAGGCTATTTTCTCTGCATCTTCTGCCTGATTGCGTGCTTGCGTCGCGTCATGTCTTGCATAGCCAGCAGACTCTTTGGCTTCCTTGGCTATTTTTTGTGCCTCTTCCGCTTCTTCTTCCAAAGACGCTGCTTTTTTACCCGCTGTTTCGGCTGCCCTCTGCGCTTGTTCTGCTATATATTTTGCATTACTCGCTATTTCCTTGGCTTTTTCTACTTCATTCTTGGCTTCATACGCTCGGTCATCGGCTTTCTCTGCTATTTTCTTGGCTTCTTCACCTGCCATTTCTGCTAATCTTGCTATAGTCTTAGCGTTATTGGCTGCTTCATTCGCGTCGTAAGCTTTACTCCACGCTTCATTCGCTGTGCTTTTTACTTTTTCCACCTCACTACGCGCTTGCTCCGCATCATGGTTAGCATAACCTGCTGTCTGTTTGGCTTCTTTAGCTATTTTTTGTGCTTCTTCTGCGGCTGCTTCTAAAGACGCGGCTTTTTTACCCGCTGTTTCAGCTGCCTTTTGCGCCTCTCCTGCTGCATATTTTGCACTATTGGCTATTTCCTTGGCTTTTCCGGCTTCATCTTTTGCTTCATACGCGTAGTTATTGGCTTTCTCCGCTATTTTCTTGGCTTCTTCGCCTGCCGTTTCT
>NZ_JBHIOW010000048.1:0-2472 GCF_042195725.1 Bartonella sp. AP65SXKL | reverse complement strand
TTACCAGTTTTTGATTTAGGAAGTATAAGCCCTTGTAACTCGGCAAGTGCGCTTTTGTAGTTATCAACAAACTCTTGCGTTCCATAGGTACCGCGTATTCTAATGCGTGGTCCATGACCAATACGTACATACCATACGATTTTGCCATGTTGGGTAATTTGTTTAACGAGATGAGGAGGGCGTGGTTTTGGCATGATCAATTTTACATCTTAGAGAGTGCGATTTCGTAATATTCATTCTTTGACAAATCTAAAAGTTTGTCTGGGTGTGCTGTTGAGTTTGGTATTGGAATATCTGCTTTCAGATAGATAAGCAGTTCACCGGTAGGTTTGATTTCTATGAGTTCGCATTTTTGCTTTTTTGCTTCTCTTAAAGCTCGTGCAATGTCTGCTTGCGTTATGATAGCTTTACGAGGTGCCATATCTTTTCTCCTTACATTGAGATGCAATTCACGTGTGGCGTGAATCACGCATTACTTGAAAGTGTTAGGAAGGGTGGGGGTGCTCGTAGATATGCGGGGAACAAAACACCCCCATAAGGTTAAGCAGCTTTTGTTGAGAGTTGTTGTATCTCTCGTTCTATCTCTGCTAAAAAGGTTTCAACAGCTTGATTGATCTGTTCAATTTGTTGATCATCACGGAGAACACGCTTGACTTTCATGCGCAAGTGAAAGAATTCCCCCGTAAAACGTGGATCATAACTTACGAAATCACACCATTTTCGTCCTGTACAAGCCATTTGGAATTGCATTTGTGCGTGATATTCTGGTTTGATTTCATCACCTATACAAAAGCGCATATGTGTTACTGATCTCGGGCATTTGACTTCGATTAAACCGTCTTCTCCAATGAGACCATCGGGGCTAGCCCCCGCCATTTCTATTGTGGGGTGTTGGATAAAGCCGCACTTTGTTATATTGGCATCATGAATGAAGCCATATTCTCTCAAGGCATCATCTTCATGTTCGATACCCCATCTCATATCTTCAGTTTCATAATAAGGGCTTGTTTCGCCTGTTAAGCGCTCTGTTATGAGTTTGATTTTGTAGTCTTCATATTTGCTCGTAGGCAATCCTTTTGCTGTCTTACTGATAATGTTGTAAACATTAGATGCGGTGACTTTACCCAAGCGTGCTTGGAACCATTCTGCTGTTCTTTGTTCCATCTCACACCGCCGTTCTTTGTTCTTGTGGTGCATATTCTATATCTTGGACGTGAATATATTCGGCATCTTGTATAGGCGCCTCTATTTGCTTTTGTTGTAGGAAAGATTGTTCTTTTTCATGCTGTCTCTTTTGCAAAACATCCAAAATCCTTTGTGCTACTTCATCAGGAAGATCTTCAAGCCTGTCGACTTGTGCATAATCAAGCACTTTTTCTTCTTCTGTTTGAGTGATGTTTATTAATTGTTTGATTTGCGTAAGCACATCATAAGAAACTAACTTCGTTTGTACGTTATGGTTTGTTTCATTGATACGTTTAGCTTCATCTTCTTCATAAATACCGGAAAGACCGAAAGCGTAACGAGCACATTGTATAGTGGCTTTATGACGCAACATACGTGCGGGGTATTTTTTCCAAGGGTCACTGTGGCCTTGTTCGCATTCTTTGCGATATTCGGTGACTTCGATAGGGTCTTTAATGCCTTTGAGACGAATAGCACATTTGATAGCAATGATATTCCCATCATCATTGAGTTGATCTTGAAAGGTCATGCCATCAAAGTCAGGATTTGATTTGATGATCTTTATCCAACCGTCGATAGAAACAACGGGTATGATGCCGCCGCCTTTTTTAGGGAGTGCATAGATTTCTTTTGTTAAAGGGTTAAGTCCATAAGTATTGGCAACAAAAAGAAAAACGGCAAATTCTGCATCAGTGATGACATTAGCATTTTTATCTCCAATACAAGTTTTTATGATTGTGGTTCGAAATTCTTCAGCAGAAAATCCATATTTTTCTGCCATTTCGTTTAAAAAAGTAGAATTTTTCATCTTGATTTCCTACATTGCGCGCAATTCACCCGTGGCGTGAATCACGCTGGTGTTAAAAGTTGGTTTGTGTTGCTAGAAAGGAATGTCGTCTTTTGTTGAAGAGTCGCCGTTCTGGGCGGTCATAGTTTGTTTACAATCTTCTGAATTATCATAAATTTTTACATTGCCATAAATTCTTGAATCGGCATAAATAATCACATTTCCATAAATTTGTGTGTGTCCAAAAATATGTCCATCATATATTTTGACGTTATTATAAATTTTTGCATTGCCAAAAATCTCGGCACAATCACCAATTTGTGCTTTATCATAAACCTTAGCACTATCGTAAATCTTGGCACAACAATACGCCTTGGCATCATTATAAATCCAGCAATCGTCTTTTTGACTTAAATTGTCTTCATACTCTACAAAGCCGCCAAGGTCGCCTGCTTTAACATCACCAAAATCTTTTAATGCACGTATGCGGTAAAGCGTAA
>NZ_JBHIOW010000047.1:0-2578 GCF_042195725.1 Bartonella sp. AP65SXKL | reverse complement strand
AACAATACATGGCATCTCTACCTTGGCACCGTAGAATATGGGAGCGACTCCGTTATTATTGGGAGTGCGGAATATGGTTGTAGTTATTAGAACTATCCATAAGTTCTTTTCCTTTAGATATCCCGTTTTCCCAAGCTTTGTCCTGTTCATCTGTCCAACGGAAAAAACCAAGACAAAAAGTGGTCTCAAGAGTTTTTTCTGGATTATTACATGAGGTATGTTCAACTACGATGGTTATAGGTTTTCTTAAACATGGTTTTTGTGGGTGTATGGTAAACCAAAGAGTCAATTTACTTTTGGCTTTTATACTAAAAAGATCAAAAAATCCCAAATGGTTAGGATCTAATTTTGGGTCTATTAAATCAATATGCTTTTCGCTTTTTAAAGCGATTTTCTTTCCATTTTTACGTTTTTTAGAATCTGAGATACCTTCGGTAGGATCTGGGTAGAGTGCTTCAGTAAATATAAATGGGTGTTTTTTAGGTATTTTTATGTGATTTATTTTGATTATTTGGTTTGTAGGATTGTAAATGGCTAATTCCAATTCACCTTCAAGGTCACTAGGATGCTTTGGAGACAGATGTTCAAAAACTGTACGTACAGTACAGTTTTGCAACTTTTGTCCTAAACATTTTTCTTTTTGTTCTTTGTAGCTTTTATACAAAACAAAAAGTAGAGAGAACGTACTAATGATTAAAGAAATACATTCATATGTTGTTGGTGTATCTTCCATATTTTTCTCAGCCCGCTTTTTGAAAAAAACAATCATATAAAACACATTATGTATGGAGCGGCGTTGTGACTAACACGATTCTTTGTTTTGATCTAGGTACCAAAACGGGGTGGGCGATACGTGGTGCAAGTGGTGACATGTTCAGTGGTACCGTGAATTTTCAATCGCGCCGTTTTGAAGGCGGTGGAATGCGTTACTTGCGTTTTAAACAATGGCTATCAGAAATAAAGCAGACAGCAGGTCAAATTGACGTGGTGTATTTTGAAGAGGTGAGGCGTCATAAAGGTACAGATGCAGCGCATGTTTACGGTGGTTTGTTAGCAACGTTAACGGCGTGGTGTGAACAGCATCAGATACCGTATGAGGGGATACCAGTAAGTACGATTAAGAAAGCGACGACAGGCAAGGGGAATGCGTCGAAAGAAGAGATGATTAAGGCGGTGCGTGCAAAAGGGCACAATCCGAAAGATGATAACGAAGCAGATGCTTTAGCAATTTTATATTTAGTTAAAGAAAGGGAATTGGGGTATGTCCAGTAAATTACCATGGACGAGGCTTTTTGCAGACAAGTGGCTTCTTGATCTTGCTTGTTTACCCGCAATTGAAGGCAATGTTTATATGCGATTGCGATTGCAAATGTTGCGCACTAGAGAGCCTCTTGTAAATGATGCGCAAATATTATCTCATTTTACGTGTTGTTCAGTAAAAAGATTTCAGAAGGCATTAGATTACTTATTTAGATCTGGACACATTATTCTTTCAGAAGATGGTCACTTGTGGTGTTCAGATGTTGAAGAAGAATTAAAAAATTCAGACGAAACTTTAAATAAGTTTGCAGAAAGAGCAGCAAAAGCCGCCAATACTAGAAAACATAAAAACCACGAAGAATCTTCAAGAGAGCTTCAAGATTCTTTAAGAAGTCTTCAAGATTCTTCAAGATGTCTTGAAGATTCTTCAAGAGGGTACAATAACAATAACATTAACAATAACAAAAAAAATAAAAATATTATTTTATCAAAAAGAGAAATTGATTTTGAAAATTTAGAAACAAACGATTTGGTTGAAACGGCAATCGAGTGTGATGATGTTCAATCAGAACAAATCAAAACGATAGAAACCAAACAACCAATCATTCGCGAGCAAAATACCAACACTTCAAACGAAGTTAACAACCGATGGCAAATTAACGAAGCGATGATTGAGAAATTGCCTTCACGAAAAGTTAAAAAGGTTGGAAAACAACTTTCAGAAATCGTTGATAAGATAATGCCTGCTTATTTTCCAGAGAAAGCAAACTTTTTTGAAGGAACAAAGAAAATAAGGGAAAAACAAGAAGTTGAAAGAATACTAGAAGATTTCAAACCCGATTTTCAATACGCAACTGAACAAGGATTAACGCATGATGAAGCCTTATCAGAATTTGAAAAATTTGTACGCTTTTCAAAAACCAATCCATGTCGAAATGCAAATGAACGCGATTGGCAAAGCGCTTGGGATAATTGGATTACGCATCCAGAATATGGATTGGTAATTAAGAAACACAAAAAATCAGAAGTGAAAAAACTATATGAAAGCGCATGTTATAAACCACCGTCAAACAATTTCGCAAATAACCTTTCAGGAAGCTTCAATCAACTTGCAACAGCGATCTACGCTTAAAGACACTTATGGATCCGAAAAAACAGCAAAGTAGTGAAGTTTGCTGATGATTTTGAGAATATATATGCGTTTAAATTGACAGAAAGGCACCGTACAGAGCGATTTAAAGATTTTGTGATAAAAACCACATTGAAATTAAAAACGCTTCTATACGGTCCATTTTGAGGCAAATAAACCCATTGGTAA
>NZ_JBHIOW010000046.1:0-2595 GCF_042195725.1 Bartonella sp. AP65SXKL | reverse complement strand
AGGGCTTGAGCATCCGTGGTAGCAGGGAGAACAAGATCTGATGTTTCCATGCCAACAATATCATCTTGATTTTTACGACGCTTGCCAACTTGTGTATCAGAACACACCGCAAAGGAACGCAAGGGTATTGCTGTATCTGCTGTCCATTCTCTTATTGTTTGTGACATTAAAGAAAGAGAGGGGACAAGGAATAAAACACGTTTACCTTGACCAGCAAGAGCTTCTGCTATCTTCAGACTGGTAAAGGTCTTTCCCGTTCCACACGCCATAATCAGCTTGCCGCGGTCTGCTTCTTGTAAACCGTCACAAACAGCTTTAAGCGCTTCTTGTTGATGATCTAAAAGCTTTTTCGGTTCTTTTTTCTTAAGAGTAGCTTCCCCTTTGCTTTCAAAGGTTGACCAATCTATTTGACTGTTTTCCAGATCAAAAAGATTAATCCGTTGAATGCGGACTCCTTGTCCTTCACAGGTGAGATCGGCATTGTTACTCCAATTACCTTCGGTGCTATCAACCAGAATACGGCGTGTGAAGATCTTTTTTCCCGAGGCAGCAATAAAGCTATCAATATCTTCCTTCTTGATTTGATGATTTACACTATAAAACTTACATTGAATAGCGGCATATCCTTCTTCATCACGAATTTTAGCAACCAGATCAATGCCGATATCACGCCCATCTTCCCCATGCTCTTTTGCCCATTCATAATAGGTTTCTACCTTTTCATAGCGTCCATAATGAAGAGGGGCATGCATAAGATATTTTGTCACAAAATCTTCAAACACTTTCCCTCGTAGAGTATTTGAAGTTGCCTGTTCACGATAGGATTGTAAGAGAGAGCGTAAAGTGACATGTTCATTATCATACTTATTAAAGTGATGCATATTACAACAGGGCTCCGTTTTCATATGAGAGGGTTAATTCTTATCAAAAGAATCAAAACGAAGCTTATTAAATCCATTTTGAATGAATAGTGAGAAAACTGGAAAAAATGCTAAAAAAGCCGATAATTTTTTCAAAAGGGTTTTTAAAGGTACTTATCCACAGCCCATGACACGGGGTCAGATCAGCAAAATAGTGAAATTTGCTGTTTATTTTATGGAAAAAAGACAAATGAAGCATGTGCTTTTAAAATATCATAATGATTATTTTGATAGGTTTTATGAATCACTAAAATAATCTAGTTTGTTAGTTCAATTTACAGACACAAACTGACAAATATATATTATTGATTGTATTTAAGGTTGTATTGTCGATATAGGTTGTATCGTTAAAATACTAACCTATTGAAATATAATGTTTTTAATTTTTTCTCATTTAAAAAAATAATATAGGAGCTAGAATTAACTGACAAGACTGACAAAACTCTTCTGATAAGGTCACTTAGATCATTATCTTTGGAGAAAGGTTGCTTAATGCGCTGTACAGAGAGTTTTGCCTATTTGAGTAGAAAGTTTTAAAAGAGGTTTCTTTATTGTTTTCTATGATGGTTTTTGACGACAGGATGTTCTTGATCGCATGATGTCTCGTTTATATGCGTGTTGAGTGGCTTAGAGGAGCTGGAGAGTGAATTTATCTCTAATTATTGATAAATATATTGTAGCATTAAACTGGGGATATTGATGTATTAACCATTGACGGGCTAAACAGTTTTGTTTAGAGGTTTTCTCATATAAATGTGGGGGAGAGATCTTCAGCAGTTAAAATAAAGTGGTTTTTGTAAAATAAAGCAGTTTTTGGGTGTCACTTTTCTTTGGTTACAGAGGCATGTGCTTTTGTTAAAAGCGTCATAGGGCAGTGGCTGTTTTGAGTGGACTTGTTAGAGGTTCCATGAAGTTCTTTTAAAGAGTGCTTCATGAATAATGCAAAGCGGGGGCAATCTGTATTGTTATTGATATTTTTACGCCAAAGTTCTCTTTTGAGAATTTTTCGTGCCATTTTTGTTTTCTTTGGCTTGTTTACAGGTGTAAATGTTTATGCGCGCTCCTCAGCTATTTTTCATTCCCCAACCGATAATTTTTCTCGCCAACAATCTGAGAAGCAGCAATTAGAAAGAATTGAGAAATTACGCGCTTTAACGCCTAAAAGGATCAAGACGCCTTCAGAGCAAAATCCAGAAACGCTTTTGGGTGGGAAACAATGTTTTCCAATTCATGCTGTTGTTGTTGAGGGAGTGCACCATGTCAAAAAGCGCTCTATATCAGCCGTAACAGAGCCTTATGTTGGAAGATGTATCGGTCTTTTTGATATTCAGCTCTTAATCAAGAAGTTAACCAAAGTTTATTTGGATCAAGGCTATGTAACGGCGCGTTTTTATATTCCTGATCAAGATATCAAAAACAGCAAGACGCTCAAATTTGTTGTCGTTGAGGGCAAGCTTTCAGAGATTTACTATAATGGTTTACCGACGTCTCGTTATAATAATGTTGTATGGAGTGCTTTTCCTGGGCTTCAAGGTCATGTTCTGAACATGCGCGATATTGAACAGGGGCTTGATCAGATCAACCGTTTGAGTTCAGCGCACGCTCAAAGCGAACTTCTTCCAGGGCGTGAAGAAGGGAGCACCATTGTCAATATTAACAATCATCCCGATAAAAC
>NZ_JBHIOW010000045.1:0-2918 GCF_042195725.1 Bartonella sp. AP65SXKL | reverse complement strand
TTGAGTTCTGTACCTTCTACTTCTTTACCAATAGTGATAACTTTTGTCTTTTCATCCTGCTTCGCAAGGCTATCACTGACTACATTGGTAACATCATTATGAACATTCGTGATAGAACTCGCAACTCCAGCAAATGCTTCCGATACACTATTGTAAACCTTTTCCTCACCAGCACTACCATCAGAATTGACAGTTTTAAGCTTGAAGGTAGGTGCAACCCATTCTCCCTTTTCATTATAACCTGCTCCTCCACCAAAATACGTCGCAAATGTCTGATTCATTGAATAAAGTTGATTACCAGCGACAGCATCTGTTGATTTAGCGCTAATCTCACCATTTGCTAGAAACGTAATTCTACTGTTTTCTTGTGTCCTTACAGCCCTGCCTTGTTCTTCTTGCTTCTTCTCATGACGCGCGACAAAGGCATTGGCTTCATTACTCCAATTCAAAGAATCCTGCGCTACTCCTTCAGAAACCTCTTTAATCCGCGCATTCACATTCTTGATATTCTCATCAAGACCAGTAAATGCACTACCAACATTATCAAAAGAGCCATTTGTTATATTACCAGCTGTATCAACCTTGGATAACTTGTAGGTTGGTCCTGTAAACGTACCCTCAACAAATTTTGCATCGCCACCAAGGAATTTAGCTACATTCTGAGAAATCGTGTTGATCTGACTACCATTAATCGCATCATGTGAACTCTCACCAATGGCACCATCTTTTACATTATGAAGTGCAACTGGTCCTGCATCCTTACCTTTACCTAAAGTCACACTCGTGTAATCAATGCCGCCATTCTCACCCTCTTTTTTATCGTAATGAACAACAGCTGAATCATCTGACTGAAGGCTGGTAGAAAGATCCTTCAGACTTGCATCAAGCTGACCTTTGTTAACAGCTTCATTATCCTTTGTTGCTTCACCAACACCTGAAAGTGTCCGATCCCCTTTGTCTTTATTTGCGATATTGAGTTCTGTACCTTCTACTTCTTTACCAATAGTGATAACTTTTGTCTTTTCATCCTGCTTCGCAAGGCTATCACTGACTACATTGGTAACATCATTATGAACATTCGTGATAGAACTCGCAACTCCAGCAAATGCTTCCGATACACTCTTATAGCTTTCTTCACTTTCTTTACCTTCCGCATCAACTTTCTTGATCACAAAACTTGGAGCTTTCCATTGTCCATCTTTATCATAACCAGCTCCTCCACCAAAATACTCAGCAAATGTCTGATTCATTGAATAAAGCTGATTGCCCGTGATCGCTTCTGTTGAACCTTTAGAAATTTCTCCATCTAATAGAAATTTTAATTTACTGTTTTCTTGTTCCGCTATAACTTGACCATCTTTCTCTTTGTTCTTTACATGACGCGCGACAAAGGCATTGGCTTCATCATTCCACAACAAAGCATTCTGCTCAATGGTCTGTGTAAGTTCATTGCTGTTCTTAGAAAGCTCATTATGAAGATCTGTCAGCGATGTATCAACACCGCTAAAGGCTGAACCAACATCATGATATGACTGACCACCAACAACATACGTCGGAAGATTGCCTACAAGAACATCAGCACCACCACCTAAATAGCTCGATGTATTTTTAGAAACACTGTCTAGATTAGTAGTCACTGTCGTAACATTTTTATTAGTCGCAAATAACTGAGAGCCATTTACAACTTCTGTCGATTCTGCTGAAAGCACTCCTGCCTTAACACCTGAAAGTGTCCGATCCGTACCAGTCTTGTTGGCAATGTTGAGTTCTGTACCTTCTACTTCTTTACCAATAGTGATAACTTTTGTCTTTTCATCCTGCTTCGCAAGGCTATCACTGACTACATTGGTAACATCATTATGAACATTCGTGATAGAACTCGCAACTCCAGCAAATGCTTCCGATACACTATTGTAAACCTTTTCCTCACCAGCACTACCATCAGAATTGACAGTTTTAAGCTTGAAGGTAGGTGCAACCCATTCTCCCTTTTCATTATAACCTGCTCCTCCACCAAAATACGTCGCAAACTGTTTTTGCAGATCATAAATCTGTCCACCCGTAATCGCATCACTCGAGCCTGATACTATAGAGCCAGCTGCAAGTGATGTAAGCTTGCTGTTCTCTTTATTGTCCCCATGCGTCGCTACAAACGCACCTTTAGTCTTGCCCCATAACAATGCATCGCCTTGAACTGCTTGCGTAATATTACTTAGTTTTTCATCAAACTTTTTGACCTCATTAGACAGATGAGTGTTCACATTCTTGACACTCGTATCAAGACCCGCAAAGGCGCTACCAACATCGTTATGTGAATTAGTCGTTACTGTACCATCGTCAGAAACATTAGAGATTTTATAAGTCGGAACTGTAAAAACACCCTCTTTAAAGGATGCTTCTCCACCAAGAAATTTAGCTAAATCCTGAGAAATTGTATTGATCTGACTACCATTAATCGCATCATATGAACTCTCACCAATGACACCATCTTTGACATTATGAAGTGCAACTGGTCCTGCATCCTTACCTTTACCTAAAGTCACACTGCTATAGTCAACTATTCCGTCTTCTTTTTTATCGTAGAGAACCACTGCTGAATCATCAGACTGAAGGCTGCTGGAAAGATCCTTCAGACTTGCATCAAGCTGCGCTTTATTGACTGCCTCGTCCCCATTTTGCGCTGCCTTAACACCAGAAAGAATTCGAGCATCACCATCTCGATTTAAAATATTGATTTTATTGCCGCCTCTTTCCGCACCAATAGTAATAAGACCCATCCTATCCTGCTTAACAAGGCTATCACCTTTCACATTGGCAATCTCATTATTAATCTCTTTGCTGATCTCATTTCTAATATTTGTGAAAGAATTACCAACTCCAGCCAAAGCATCCGCCACATTGCCATAGTCTATCTCTTC
>NZ_JBHIOW010000044.1:0-3134 GCF_042195725.1 Bartonella sp. AP65SXKL | reverse complement strand
GAACCAAACGGACGTATATCACGTGCAAAAGCACC
The DNA here is from genome assembly GCF_042195725.1 of Bartonella sp. AP65SXKL. NCBI lineage: Bacteria > Pseudomonadati > Pseudomonadota > Alphaproteobacteria > Hyphomicrobiales > Bartonellaceae > Bartonella > Bartonella sp. AP65SXKL. The sequence continues at coordinate 3,099 of NZ_JBHIOW010000044.1, read as the reverse complement.
GCGTGAAGCCGTTGATAAATTGGCAATAGAAATGCGTGCAAAACGCTTTGGTTTAACGCTACAAGAGGCAAAAAATCCACTCTCTGGGTCTTATATAGGGCGGCTTTGCTTGCAAGGCGTGCTTACTCAAGAGCAATACGACACCGCCCAGCAATATCTACAGATAAGGAATAATTACCTTTGCGCAAAAGGCTTGCCTAATGCAATTTATGACGAAATGCCATCATCTTCTGATGATAAGGCAAGAGATAAATGGGTAGAATTTGCAACAGAGCAGTTTATAAACACGCAAGAGGCACTAAAAGAAGCCCAATGCCTCTATAGACAATATAACCTTTATGCAGCGCTACAGTGCCTCGTTATAGAAGATCAAACATTATCATATCTTGTACCTTCATTACGTATAGCTCTTAATGCGCTTCAGAAACATTTTGATCGTAAATGACAATCTCTATTACGGTTTCATTATATCATATATCGTTGGTAAGTCTCTGCAAAATCTAGCGACTTGTTTAGTGTTTTCATAATCACCGGTGCTCACGTCAGATACTACAACTATCATTTGTGTTTTGGGGCTAATGCCAGTTCCAGTCGAATTACTAAGAAATTTTTTTGCATAATAAATCATTGGATTTTTGCTGTTATTGGATTCGTTGTATGCCCACATAAAATCTCTTTCACTCCAATTATGTTCATAACGTAAACGACTTATTACATTGGGTAGCATTGCCCATGACATTTCTTCATTATACTCACCCCGCAATAAATTCACAAAGCGTCCACATAAAATAACGAATACGTGACGATGCAATACAGGATCAAATTTGGAAGGCATCTTATGATGGCCACGGCTGTATACAAATTCTTGTGCTTGGCTTAGCTTATTAAAATGCGTAAAGCCAGTATATTCTTTACTCGCGTATTTGTCGTAAAGTTGATTATACTTCTCTATAGTATCTACACTTGTAAACATACGCGTCAATTTGTCTATAAATCCAAATGACGCTGATGCAGGTAGCGCTGATATAGAAAAGAAAGCTATAAATGTTATGATGCGTGTTATGGATAATGATTTCATCATTTTGAACCCTTAATTATTCATAAGTGCTGTTTAACCGATTCTTTTCAAATGTATCAATATGTGTTATTTTTATGTTGACAAAGTGTAGCAAATCGTATTTAATGACAGCACTGTACTTGGTCGTATTGTATCTAAACGAGGGACAGTGCAGTTTGGAATCCCCGCAAATGCGGGGTTTTTTATTATCTGGAGGTGTATTTTATGACATCACAAAATACAGAACAGGCTCCACAACCCATTAAAAAGCGTATACCACCAAAGGCAGGTCAAGGGCGTGTCAAAGGCGTTCCGAATAAGATGACGCGCATTTTAAAAGAAGCAGTGGTTAAGGCTGCTGAGAATGCTGGGAATAAAATTGGCAAGGATGGTTTGATTTCTTATTTGGAAAAACAGGCTATGGAATGCCCCGCTGCTTATTTAGCATTGCTTGGTAAGGTGTTGCCTTTACAGGTAACAGGTGAAGATGGGGGAGCCATTAAGGTGATAACGCGTGTAGAAATCGCGCCTTTGGTCAATGACAACACGACAGATTAGTATTGTTCCAAAGCTTATACCGATTTTTACAGATAAGGCTTTGGTGCGTGCTGCTTGGGGTGGACGAGGGTCTGGAAAGACAAGATCATTTGCCTTGATGGCTGCTTTAAAAGGCTATCAATTTGGTATGCAAGGGATATCGGGCACTATACTTTGTGCACGTCAGTTTCAGAATTCTTTGGCAGAAAGTTCATTGGAGGAGATTAAGCGCACCATTGAAGCGCATGACTTTTTAAAGGACTATTACAAGGTTGGGGAGTCGTCGATTAAGTCGATTGATGGTCGTATAGCCTTTCAGTTTTCTGGTCTGGACCGCAATATAGCCAGTATCAAGTCTATGGGGCGTATTTTGCTTTGTTGGGTTGATGAGGCAGAGCCCGTTACAGAGACAGCTTGGCAGACGCTTATACCGACTTTGCGTGAAGAAGGAAAAGATTGGAATGCAGAATTATGGGTGACATGGAACCCGTTGCGAGAGAATGCCCCCGTTGAGAAGCGGTTTCGCTTTTCAGACAATGAGGCAATCAAGCGTGTTGAGATCAACTGGTCAGACAATCCGAAGTTTCCCAAGATCTTGAATGAAGCGCGGCTTGATGATCTGAGAAACCGTCCAGAGATCTATAAGCATATCTGGGAAGGGGCTTATCTTACAGCGGTTCAAGGCGCTTATTATCAGAAAGAGATGTTGGCAGCCGAGCAGGAGGGGCGGATAGGGCGTGTTGCTCGTGACCCTTTAATGCAAATACGTGCTTTTTGGGATATTGGGGGGACAGGCGCCAAGGCAGATGCCACGGCGATATGGATAGCGCAATTTGTTGGTAGAGAGATCAGAGTGCTTGATTATTACGAAGCACAGGGACAGCCTTTATCCGAACATATCGGTTGGTTGCGTCAAAATGGTTATGAGAAGGCATTGATGGTTCTCCCCCATGACGGTGCGACCAGAGACCGTGTGCACAATGTGAGTTTTGAGAGCGCTCTTAAACAGGCAGGCTTTCAAACAAAAGTTATCCCTAATCAGGGAGCAGGGGCTGTTAAGATACGTATAGAAACAGTCCGCCGTGTTTTGCCTTCTGTTTGGTTTAATGAGAAGACGACAGTAGCAGGACGTAAGGCACTGAACTGGTATCACGAGAAATGGGATGAGAAGCGTAATATTGGCTTGGGAGCAGAGCATGATTGGTCCAGTCATGGGGCAGATGCCTTTGGGTTAATGTGTGTGGGGTATGAACAGCCGATGCAAAAACAGAAGAGACCAGCTTATAGTGGTAGAGAAACTTATGAGAGCACGTCATGGATGGCAGAATGATGCATGATGAAGAGCATTTAGAGAAAGAAAGTAACGCATCAGATTTGTCGACAGAAGGTTTGTTTCGCAAGCTTGTCATCTGGTACAAAGAAGATGTTGAGCATGTGAACAAATGGCGTGAACATGCGCGGGAGGATTTTGGTTTTTACAATGGTGATCAATGGAATGAAGAAGA
>NZ_JBHIOW010000043.1:0-3138 GCF_042195725.1 Bartonella sp. AP65SXKL | reverse complement strand
GAGACATCAATATGATCTGCAATTAAATACAGCGTTTGCGGCGTGTAAATATGAGAACGATTATTGCTTAAATCGAGAGTGTTTGCCGTCAATCTCACATCCCCCTCAGCAGACAGCATATTCTCAACACTGATCTCTCCAGATACCGATGTCAATGTTGCGCTGCCATAGCCCATGACCTGATCATAATAGATGTCGTTGCCTGCAAAAATTTCAATATTGCCACCACTGGCAATCTGACCAACCTTCACCCCTTCTTTTGCTGTAATCAAAAGAAAGCCCTTTTCATCTAAAACAAGATCCCCTGAACCGCCCGTAGAAACGACACCTGTCATCAGTGTCCCTGCATCAAGGCTGCCAACCTTTAAAACAGCTTCTTCACCCGTCATCAGTGAAGAAAAGTCAACCGCCCCACCCTCAATATTTGCCTTGCCATAGGCTAAAAGTTGCCCAAAATGAACGGGAGCATTTGTTGCTGGTTGTGCTTGAATGGCAACATTTTGATGCGATAGAATTGTTTGAGAAACAGATAGCCCGTTATGAGAAACCAGGGTGATATCTCCTGCTCCATAAACACTTTCAGCAACAATCGCCCCTTGACTGCTCTGGAGATCAACATCCCCTTGGGTGCCAAGAACAACAACACCAGCAGCACCCGTTGCCGCCATATCAACCCCACCGGCTAAAAAATGAGCTTGTATATCACCACCGGCATGCGCCTTGAGGTTCCCTTGCGCTAAAACAATCCCCTCAAGCTTCAAGTCTCCGCCCGATTCAAGAGCCATATCAGCGCCTGATCCTAGCCCTGAAACTTGAAGTGTCTGGCGCGAAGAAAGCTCCATATTGCCCCCAGAGGTTGCCTTACCGGCAATCGATAAAAGCCCATCCTGCGCCTCTATCTTCAAATGACCATCAGCACCAACCGTTTCTAACGTCACATCCTTATGGGCGGCAATATCAATATGCTTTTTCGAGGTGATGTGTTTTGCCAATATGCTCTGGCTTTTCGATTTGAGGACAACACCCCCATGACCAAAAACATTCTTCAACGAGATTTTCCCGTCAGCAGAAAGATGCAACTGCCCCGCATTGGCGGCCATATCATGGCGCATGCGAACCCCAACACCTTTTTCTGTTGCCACAAGTTTTATTCTGTCCGCCTGTAGAGCCCCCAAAGCAGAACCATCTATCGCATATTCCGGTTTACCGGTAATATCGGTCAGTTCTTTCATTTCCCGTGAAGCATAATCAAAGTGACCCGTCCCTGCTGTCACACCAATTTCTCTGCCCGCAACAGCTCCTTCAAAATGCACTGTGCGTGAGACAATATCGACAATATCAACAGCCCCCTTGCCAGAGAAAAAATTGGCTCCCTTTGCTCCAAAGGTGATATCCCCACCTCGCACCTCAAAGCCTTTCAAAAAACCGCTCGCATCAATTTCGGGAACACCTGTGGTTAAAGTCGCATGGGGCGTATTGATAAAGCCACAACCATCACAGCTTATCCCATTGGGATTGGCTATAATCACATCGGCGGGGCTCCCAAAAACCTCTCCTGGACCATGAAGCGCACTGCGCTTGCTGCTGGTCACTTCATTTAAAATCACTTTCGCCGAACCCGTGAGGCGCAAATGCGGATTGCCCGGCATAATGCCCCCCAACTGCGATTGCCCCACTTCTTGCGCATGATTGTTCCAAATCACACCTGGATTTCCAATATTAAAATCGTTATATTTATTGTGTGATAAGCCCTTGCCATTGGGGGTAACAATATCAATCGAGGGAACCCCATTGGGCGCTGCCACTATATCTGGACGATGGGCGGCATTCGCGTTAGGATCCACAGTAATTTGCGCCTGTAACGCTGAAGGGGCTAACAAACAAGAAAAACCAAGTCCCCCAAATAAAACCTTTTTGAGCATCGTACTGGAGACCAAAACACCTAATAAAGCTGCTCTTTCTGCTCTCTTCTCATATCTCATACGTTAACTCCCCAATAAAAAATGCTTAAAGTTCCATTGTTAATGTCATAAAAAATGTTCCTGATTTTTTGTGCTTAACTGTGCTCCAAAAAATACTGGAATAACTGGCATCAAGAGAGACCATGCCTCCCGCAAGCTTGACACCGGCTGTCCAACCGGCAAGCTGATCACTCTTAATCCCATACAAAACTTGCGAAAACACACGCCCATAATCCAAACCAACATAAGGGCGAAGTTCTCCAAAAACCTTTTTGAAGGTCGCGTGATTGCTCCACGGAATGGTGCGTAGCAACAAATCATTCCGGCTAAAAAAACCGTTATTGCCAAAAAGCAAACTCTCACGCGTGCCACGAACATTGGAAGCGCCCCCCAACGAAATCTGTTCAGCTCCCAATAAATTATGCGGTGAATATTGACCACTCAAAAGATTGCTCAGTATAAAGTCCAAGCCCCCTACCTTAAAAGGCGTCATGACACTAAGCGTACCAGTAAATTTGGCAAATTGTGGCTCCGCATCCCCTGCCCCTGGATCGTGCTTCTTGACAGAATGAAACAAGGGGAGCCCTTGCAAATAACTCACATCAAAGGTCCAAGTCCCCCCCAACATCTGGCGCGAATGCGAAATCCCAAAATTGACTACGCTATATTGACGGCTGCCCACTTCAATCTTATTGCCAAGAAGGTAATTGTTGGTTCTTTTATAAGAAAGACCTAAATTCAAGGTTGTAAGGGAAACACTATCACGGTAAAGAACCCTGCTTGTACTGGCGTGCAACTCACTGGAATCCCCCGTCGTCTCAATATCGGTAAAATTGCCAGGGATTATGCTTTGGTAATTATAAACAGTGCCATTCAATCCAAAGGTCCAATAACCGTACGGAATACTCACACTCGCTGAAATGTTATTGCTATGTCCTTCTTGCTTGCTCCCACCCCAATAATCGGGCTCACTGCGTTGATAGTTAAAATCCCACGCATCATTCATCCCTAAAATATTTTCTACCCTCAAGCCCGCACTATAACGCGCATAACCCGTGGAAGATTGTCCCATATTGTCATGAGAAACAGTAACCTTGAACGTTTTATCGGGATGATTGTTAATATTGACAATGGTGCTCCCTTCTTCACGCCCTGGAAGAAGTTCGCTTTGAGCGTG
>NZ_JBHIOW010000042.1:0-3218 GCF_042195725.1 Bartonella sp. AP65SXKL | reverse complement strand
AGGGCTTGAGCATCCGTGGTAGCAGGGAGAACAAGATCTGATGTTTCCATGCCAACAATATCATCTTGATTTTTACGGCGCTTGCCTACTTTCGTATCAGAACACACGGCAAAGGAACGCAACGGGACTTGTGCATCGGCTGTCCATTCACGGATTGTTTGCGAGACTAAAGCCAGAGAAGGTACCAGAAACAAAACACGCTTGCCTTTCCCAGCAAGGGTTTCTGCTATCTTCAAACTGGTGAAAGTCTTCCCCGTTCCACATGCCATAATCAGCTTGCCACGATCTGCTTCTTTTAACCCTTCACAGACTTTCTTGATGGCTTCTTCTTGATGGGGACGAGGCTCTTTTGTTGATTTCAGAACAACTTCTTTTTTCGTTGCAAATATTTGCCAGTCTATACGACTGTTTTCCATATGACGAAGGTCAATACGATAAACGGGTATCGCTTGTCCTTTAATCATGGCATTCACATTGTCACTTAATTCCACTTCTGTGCTGTCAACGAGAAGTCGATATTTAAAGATGTCTTTTCCAGAGGCAGCGATAAAGCTATCAATATCTTTTTTACTGATCTGATGGTCAGCTTTATAAAACTTACATTGAATAGCCACATATCCCTCTTGATGACGAAGCTTTGCCACCAGATCAATGCCGATATCATTTTTATTCCAACCTTCACGCTCTTCAGCCCATTCATAATAGCTCTCAACTTTTTCATATCGCCCATAGTGGAGAGGGTCATACATAAGATATTTTGTCACAAAATCTTCAAACACTTTCCCCCGTAGAGCATTTGATGTTGCCTGTTCACGATAGGATTGTAAAAGGGAGCGTAAAGTGAATTGTTCATTATCAGACTTAATAGATTGAAGCATATTGTAATAAAAATCCCTTGCCTTATGAGATGATTAATATTCATTAAAAGAATCAAAACGAATTCAATTAAATGCACTTAAAGCAAATAACGATAAAAAAGGGAAAAAAACTGCTAAAAAAAGCCGATATTTTTTTCAAAATGGGTCTTTAAGGCTGCTTATCAACAGCCCATGACATGGAATAAGATCAGCAAAGTAGTGAAATTTGCTATTCATTTCACGTATTCATCAAGATAAATGTACTACGTTCTTTAAAATATCAGAATGAGTATTTTGATAGGTTTTGTCTGTTTTTAAAACCCCCAAAACACCTACAAAACCCTCTTAGATATATATTAAAAATTGTATTTATGTGTTATGTTTAATATAGGTTGTTTATTTGAAAGATTAACTTATTGAAATATAATAACTTTTATTTTTGACTAAAAAATATATATAAGGGGGGGTAAAAAGACCCCCCAAAACCCCCATACCCCCCCAAAAACTAATGATGGGAAGTGCTTTAAAGGTTCACTGTTATATTGTTTAATGTTTTATAAGATTTCCAAATTGCCTCAGTGTGATGTCTTATGACTTTTCACTAAAGGGTGCCATTCATAACGTATGGTAGGTCGACCGCCTTGGGAGTTATTCTCTCCAGAGATTTCACGAATATAGTTACAACGACATAAAAGCTCTAAAGCTTGCTTAACGGTTTGATTGTCTGTTAAACATTTCCAATCACGTTTATAAACATCCCTTGCTGTAAAAATATCGGGTAAATGATCACAGCGTTCAACAATTAATTTTGCACGCTCTGCTGTAAATGTATCCCCCGCCGCATAAAGACGTTTGGCATGACTTAACAGATATTTTTCCCATCGCAAGGCTGTTTGAAGGGCACCTTTATTGATTTCAAAACGCCCCCCTTCGGTTAATTCAAAAATCAATGCAAGACTTACTATGGTCTTAGGCATTTTCAAAAGATGCGCTTGTAAGCTTTCAGAAAGGTTATTCTCTTTGGCTTCTTTAAAAATCTTTTGCATCCATTCACGAAAGATCTCTTGAGCTTCAGCAGAAAAACGCATCACAAGCGGATATTCTGGTGAACCAAGGGGTTTATCATAAAGAGAACGAAATGCCCCTTCATAAGTTTCCCATGCCTCTTGATTGGGAGGTCTATCAACCCATTTCCAATCTTTTGTCTCATCGGGAAAGACAAGCATTTGAAAGCGTTGTAAGAAACCATCATTGCCTTTGCCATATAAAACATTGCGTATAAAGGGGAGAATGCGAGAGGGTTGAATGCCCCCTATAATAGAAACGGTTGCATTGGGAATAAAAATGGTTCCACGCTCTATACGGTCATAAGTAAATTGATCATCGCCATTAAAAGCTGTGAGATAAAAGGCGCGGTCTGATTGATATTCCTTCCGTTCCATATCTGTTAAGAAACCGGATAATTCATCACGCACCATCAAGAGACCACGGGGGGGCTTTTAAAAGTTCCCCAAGCTTTTCAACGGTCACATCATTGACAATAAAACGAGAGACATCATCATCATGCGCATTGTCTTTAGAGAGGGTTTCAGACAAAAGAGCACGGGCTGTTTCAAGATCTCCTTTTTTATTGCTTTATGGGCTTGTTTTTTCTTTTCGGATTTGTCTAAAGTTTCAAGTATCTCTTCAATTTCTTGTCTCTCTTTCTGCTTTAGCCAGTCTTTATACCATTTCTTTTGAAGGCAAGTGATGGGAGTTAAAGCGGCTTGCATGGTAGGTGTTTTCATGGTTGAAGGTTGACCAATAAGAGCGCCCCAGAGATTAGGGACAATCTTCCAATCATCATGTTGTTTTGGAGCAATCCGCACGCCATTGCCGATGAGAGCAGCCAAGCCACACAAAGCAGCGACAGCCACAAAATCGAGAGGCGCTTGTTGACGGTCAGCAACGTCATAAACATAGCGACTTAAAGTTAAAGGCATTTGCGCAGCATGAAAAGACTCGACAGGTAAAAGAGTATACTCAAGTAGTTTTAATTCCCCCCAACCATTTTGTTGCAATGCGATTTCATAAGGAATGGCTTCTAAACAAGTCTTAATTATTTAAAGGCGTATTATTCTCTAAAATATTTTTATTATCCTGTCTCATGTTATTTGCCCTAGAAGATAGAGAAGATTGTTAAAATATGCGTTATGCGGGGCTTGCCTCATAAGGACCTCAAAGGCTTGGCTATAAGCACGCGTAGCAAAGGTAAAATTGACTAAAGTATTTTTGATTGGTTGGCTTCCATAACGCCCATGCCAAACCCCGCGCAAGGCACGTGTGATACCTTGCGCATTCTTAAAAGAACACATCATTGTA
>NZ_JBHIOW010000041.1:0-3303 GCF_042195725.1 Bartonella sp. AP65SXKL | reverse complement strand
TGTTTCGGCGGATCGTGATGTCAACATGGATGCCGGCAATAATATCACCCTATCAGAAAGCTATGATACCTCTAACGGCAAAGAGACACATGAAAAGTCTTTTGCTGGTGTGACAGGCTCTGTCAATGTGGGCATTCTTGGTGCTGTACAAGATGTAAGGGATGCAGTCAAACGTTTTGGTCATGGGGATACAAAACACAAAATCGGCAATGGTCTTATTGCTGGTCTAAAAGGCTATGATCTCTATAGCAAAGGCAAAGGTCTTTATAATGGGATGAAAGGTGGAAACAAACAGTCTATTCGTGATATTGCTGATGTTTCTGCTAGCGTAACCGTGGGATTTAAGACAGAGAAGGCAGAAGCCTCTGTTCAGACCTCTACCGCGGTAACAGGTACAATAGAAGCAGGACGCGCTGTTAATATGCAAGCCCACAAAGGTAGCATCCATGGTGTTGGAGCCGATATTATTGCTGGTACAAACCCGATACAAAGCAATGATGAACAGAGCGGGAATATCACCATGGGAGCAGGTAAAGATATCATCTTTGAAAGTGCGCAAAACACGCAGAGCACAGAAAACTACACGCAAAGCGCTTCGATGAATGTTGGGTATAGTTATGGTACCGGTGGTACAGGGTGGATGGGGAATGCTTCTTTTGGTAAAGGCAAGGGTTCCAGTGAGGAGGTTCACCAGAAGAACAGCCATATTATTGGCACCGGCACAGTTCACACAACGAGTGGTGCAAACACCACATTGGCAGGCGCCGTGGTTTCTGGAGAGCGTGTAGAAATGGAAGTAGGGGGTGATTTTGCTATTACCAGCCGCAGTGATACGGGACAAAGTTCCAGCAAGCAAAACTCTGTTTCCATTGGTTATAATAGCCGAGAAAAGGAAGGTACAGCCACAACCAATATTTCATTGAACAAGGATAAATCCTCTAGTGATTATCATAGTGTTGTGGAGCAATCAGGCATCAAAGCGGGTGATGGTGGTTTTAAGATCAACGTTAAAGATAAAACAACCCTAACTGGGGGGCTTATTGCCAGCACCGCGCCGGCAGATAAAAACAGCCTGACCACAGGAAGCATTAGCACCAGTGATATCAGCAACAGTGCGCATGCGCAAGCTAGCAGCCAAGGTTTAAGCATTTCAGCGGGTGGTCCGATGTATCAGGGCAAATATGGTGTCGGGAAAAACATTGCTAAAAATGTCTTAGATCATTCAAAAGCTAAAGATTCAGAGGAAGGATATACCAAATCCGCTATCAGCAATGGCACTATCGTCATTACTGATGAAGCAGGGCAGAAGGCATTAACAGGACAAGATGTGGAACAAGCCATAGCCTCCCTTAATCGGGATACTGCTAGCGCCCATAAGGGTGTAGAACAGCTCGATGTAGGCAAGCTGGAACAAATCGTCCATGAAAACCGTGAAATGGCAACCCAACTTTTAGAAGAAGGATTTAAATACAGTGATGACTCCTATAAAACCATGTTTATCAAAGAGCACCCCATCGCCGTGGTCGACCGTGATAAAGACGGAAATATACTCTATAAAACAGATGAAAATGGGGAGCCTATAGAAGACGCTCGTGGACAAAAAATACCTAAGTTTCATTATTTAACGGATGAAGAAAAGCAGCATTTACAAGAGGGTGCTGATGGCAAAGTGCATGTGTCCTTTAATGGCATCTTTACGCCACCCTATGAAGCTGCTGTTTATGCAGAGCAACATGCGAAGGATAAAAATAATCCGCTTTATTTTGTTGTGTTCCCCCAAGCCGATTCTGCTATCTCAGAGCTTCTGGTTGCAGGCTATCAGAAGTTTATGGAAAATAACTTTTGGGGTTTGACCAATTCAACACAAGAAGCAAAAGATTTGGTGTATAGCCATGGTCTTACAGGATTAGAACTTTATGGACATAGTCGCGGGACAATGACATTGGGGAATATGCTGAATTCTTTCAAACAAGAAGGTGTTCACGGTATAGCCGACAACACGAATATCAATTTCTATGGACCAGCCTTTAATGCTTTAGTTGCATCCGGTCTGTTAGGTTATGTGAGTGATGGCAAACAAACCACTATTGGCTTTGATGGGAATAGATACGACTTTGTAAGCAGAATTATTGGCGGCAATGGCTATACTTACGAGACAATACCTACTGGTAGTAACATGTGGAAAGAATGGTGGAGAGTGATCATGAATCCCATAAGCTCCCATACTTGCCTTGGAGATGTGGGTTATAAATGCCAAAAGTTTTATGGCACATCTCATCGTGAACAATTTCCTTTAAGTAAATCAAGGAGTAAAAAATGAAATACATTTTAAAGTTATTAAGTGGAATAGTTTTGGTGAGTGTAACTGGATGTAATATCGATAAACCTCCTCCAGGAGAGATAGCTACGTGGGAGAAAAATGGTGTTACTGATTTTACTGAGGTAGGAAAAGCCTTATTAGAATGTGGAATGCCAACCCCTTATGATACTGATCCAGAAAGCAGAAAGCTCAGCTACAATGCAATAGCAACCATAGAAGCTTGTATGATTCAATCAGGTTTTCGTGATAAAGTGGGAGGGGGAACTTGGTGTGTAAATCATAAAGCCGAGGATCTTCCCATTTGTCGTCCAGGTGCTGTCATACCACAGCGCAGTGTCAAGAAGCGCTTAAACAGCCCTTTTTGTAAAAAATATAAAAATAGTCGCAAATGCCAACCTTAAGTGTTTCTATTGGTGATGATCAACAATCCGCCATCCTTGCCTTCGCTTGGAATGGCGGGATTGTTTTCTCAACCAATCATCTCAATATTGTTCACCGTTGTTTTAAGCAGCGGTGACAGGAAATATCAACAGGTTTATGAGCTCTGTTTTATCGTAAATAAATCCATTGAAAGAGGGGAAAAATGAAGAAAATCTTAAAACTGTTGAGTTGCATGGCTTTGTTAAGTATCGCTGGATGTGACTCAAAGCCTCCTTCAAAATACTTTGTTATATGGCAAAAGCCAGATGCAGATTCTACTGAAGTAGCAAAAGCATTGTTAGAGTGTGGTAAGCCAACTCCTTATAATGCCGATACAGAAAATAGTGGATTAGGTTTCGGTGAATGGGCAATAATTCATACTTGTATGCTTCAATCTGGCTTCCACTATAGAAGTGAAAATGGAAAGTGGTGTGAAAATTGTCAAGATGATAGGATTCCGGTGTATCCTCTTAGTGGTTCTATCACGCCTCAGCGAAGTGTTGAGAGACGCTTAAATAGCCCTTATTGTAAAAAACATTCAGAACAACTTGAATGCCAGCCTT
>NZ_JBHIOW010000040.1:0-3438 GCF_042195725.1 Bartonella sp. AP65SXKL | reverse complement strand
ACGCTTGTTGAATGCCGTTGGTTTGAAAGCGAGCGATATTACAAAGCGCCCGATTTAAGCACTGGAGAACTTCGTGATTATAGCGAAGAAGAATTTAAGCAGCTCCAGTGCATGATGCCCGATATCCAAGGGGCAGCTTTCAATAAAAAGGTTGTAAGACGTGCTTTTTTAGGGAGAAAATTGCTTGAATCCCCCGATCAACCTTTAGTTCCAGCTGGTCAATTGGGTTGGGAGTGTATAACGGGGTATTTTGACAAGATAGAACGGCAATTTTATGGGGTTGTGCGCCCGACAAAAGATCCACAACGGTGGGCGAATAAATATTTCAGTCAAGTGATGTATATCCTTAATAGCCAATCCAAAGGGGGGCTTATTGTCGAGGAAGGGGCGTTTAAGGACATCAGGCAGGCTATGCAAGATTGGGCGCGGGCTGATGCGTTGCTAGTTGCTGAAGATGGCGCTCTTGCAGAAGGCAAGATACAACCAAAGCCTGTAGCACAGTTTCCAGAGGGCTTTTTCCAGCTGTTTAATGAAGCTAAGGAAGCAATTAATCAGGTGACGGGTTTATCGCCCGAATTCATTGGCACAAGAGAAGTGACACAAGCGGGTATTTTGGAGGCACAACGACGCCAATCCAGTTTAAATCTGCTTGCTTGTCTGTTTGATGGTTTACGTTTGTACCGCAAGCGGCAAGGTAAGATTATTTTGCACTTGATACAGAATTACTTGTCCGATGGTCGTTTGGTACGGATATCTGGTGAAGAGAATGCGCAATATATTCCATTGACGCGTGAAGAAGTAACGAGTGTCGAGTATGATATTGTAGTTGATGATGCGCCAACCAGCCCGAATGAGAAAGAGCGCACCTTTGGTATCATCACACAGCTGCTCCCATTGCTTCAAAATGCGATTACGCCGGATATTATGCTTGATCTACTTCGTTATTCTCCATTGCCTGCGTCATTGCTTAATCGTGTGAGTGAGAAGATGCAACAGCAGCAAATGGCACAACAAGCCCAACAACAGCAAATGAATCCGGAACAAGAAATGAAGTTGCAGGAAAAGCAGCAAGATATTGCGGCTAAAAGTCAGATGCAACAGATGGATTTACAAGGCAAGCAGATTGAATTGGTCATGCGTCAAAAGAGAGCAGAATTGGAAGCGGAATTGATGCAACAGAAGCATGAGCTTGAACGGGAGCGTATTCTTAATGAACGAGCGCAAAATCAAATCATGCGTGAAAGAGCGGCAACATACAGAGGAAGAAGCATTTGAGAGAGGTTAGAGAATGAATGCAGAAATGAACGAAGCTATGAATGAAGATTACAGAGTTGGAGCACCGGTCTTTGATGATGAGAGCTCTTTTGATGCTGGCACTTATGATGGTGAAACGATTGATAATGATGATGTCACCTCTCCAGAGCCGGTTGCACAGCCCGTTGAAAAACCTTCAGAGATTGTTCCTAGTATAGAACAGCAGCGTATGGAGCAACAAGCCAAACAAGCCCGTGAAGCGCTTGTAAAGTTTTATGAACCCCAATCCCAGACGCCAATGGTTGAAGGTGAAAATGCACCCCCAGACCTACGTGAGGACCCTGTTCGTTTAGTGGCGTGGATGCTAGATAAGATTCAAAAGCAAGATGCGTATATTAGGGAACAGAAAGAAGCGCTAAGACAAGCTGAGGAACAGCAGCAGCATGATATACGTCTTGGTGAATTTTTTAATAATTCTGTTAAGTCGTTTCAAAATAAATCCAGTGATTTTGATGCCGCGGCAAATTTTCTTTATGAGGCACGCGCAAAGGAATTGAGTTCTTGGTCATCACTTTATCCTGAGTATGGACAACAAAACACAATAGATGCGATTATAAGAGATCAATTGCATGCTCTTGTAGCGACTTGTGCACAAAGAGATCTCAATCCGGCAGAAGAGATTTATAGAATAGCGCAAAATCTTGGCTATCAGAACCAAGCATTACAAGCGAATAATCAAGTTGCTGCGCTTCAAAGCCGGCAGAATTCTGCGAGAACCTTAACGGCATCTGGTGGAGGGGGCAGTGTTGGACCAATCACTTTAGCAAGCATTGATAGGATGTCAGAAGAAGAATTTGACGTTTGGATATCAAATCCGAAAAATAAAGCGATTTTTCGGCAATTACACGGTGCAGGTAACGGGTATTAAGAGTGCATTTTATAGAAATTAGCCTGTTTTATGCAGGGTTATGGTCCGGCTTTTAAGCCGGTTTTTTTTACAGCAAAGAAAGGTAAAATCAATGGCATTAACAACAGTTAGAGCAGATGATCCTCATGCGATAAGCACGTGGTCAAAATTATTAAATACAGAAGTTTCAAAGGCGATACCTATTGCCCCCCTTATAGGCAAGGGTTCAAACAGCATTATTCAACTTAAAACTGAAACACAGAAGGGCAGAGGGGATTGTGTTACATTTAGCTTACGTACACAGCTTTTGGGACGGGGAGTTACCTCAGGACAGACGCTTGAGGGGAATGAAGAGGCATTACAATTCCTTCATGACAGACTATATATTGACGAGCTTTCGCATGCAGTTCGTGTAGAAAATGAAGGTAGTATAGCGCAACAACGTACAACGTTTGATTTGCGTGACGAAGCAAAAGATGGCTTAGTTGATTGGTATGCAGATCGCTTAAGCTTGATGTTTTTCATTCAAGCTTGCGGATATACAGCAAGGACAATCTCTTTTGAAGATCGGATGATAGATATCGAGAATGTGCATTATGGATTTAATGAACCTCTGGCACCAAGTAGTAAGCGAATTATCCGTCCAGATGGTAAAACCAAGGATGAAGAGCTAAGTGAAGCGCCAAAACACAGCTTTAGTTTGAAGCTTATTGACGAAGCTGTAAAAATGGCGAAACTTGCTAATCCCAAAATTCGACCAGTACGTGTGAATGGGGAGAGTGTTTATGTTCTCTATTTGCATCCAACACAAGTGATGCAATTGCGTACCAATACAGAGACTGGTCAGTGGCTTGATATACAAAAGGCGGCTTATTCAGGTTCGCGTGCGAAGAATCCGATCTTTGATGGTTCACTAGGCATGTATAATGGTGTGATTTTACGTGAATCTGAACATGTCACCCATGGGGTTAAATCTACCGATCATACAGCGAAAAAAAGTGTGCGTCGTGCTGTTTTTCTTGGAGCACAAAGTATCGTTATGGCTTTTGGAAATAATCGCAATGTCAATCGCTATAAATTGGTGGAAGAGCATTTCGACTATCAACGTTACTATGGTTTGTCTGCGAAAACACTGATTGGCATGAAGAAAACCCGTTTCAAATTTCCAAATAGCTCTCAAGCAGCGCAAGATTTTGGAACGATTGTTATCCCCACCTACAGTGGTGAACCTGATAATTAATCATAGGGAGGAAACAAGACATGGCAGATCAATTACC
>NZ_JBHIOW010000039.1:0-3503 GCF_042195725.1 Bartonella sp. AP65SXKL | reverse complement strand
CAGTTTTAAATCAAGGCTGTAAAAATAGCCTATTCATTCTATTCAATTTAACAAAAAGGGCAGCACAGTATGCTGCCCCTTTTGTACATTAAAGTCATCCTTTTTCCTTTTAAAGCACCCTCCCCTCTTTATACTTAGTTCTTTACGAAAATCTCCAAGACAAGACACAACAAACGCAACAGAGCACTTCCATCCCCAGTGGATGAAGAGTACTTCCTACTTTGAAAAAAAGAGAAGTCTATTAGAAATAAATTAATACCACTGTGTTGAAAGATGAAAGCCCACTTTAAGCCCAAGTAAGTTAGCTTTTTTACTAGCTTCTTCTACATCCTTTTTTGTTCCCTCATAACCCCAATTTGCGTCATATAATAATCCCTACCATCATGTAAAAGATGTTATGGTACCACTATATCAGTATCTCACAATATTTCTCTGAATAATAATATTCAAAATTATAATTCTTTAAATAAAATCCATTATAAATACATTTTGTATTATACATAATTAATATCAATTATTTTTTAATTTTGACAAAAAACCAAAAATGTCTTACCAAATAAAAACAATTACTGAAAGTAATAACAACTATCCATTTTCACTTCTTCTTATGAAGTTCGCGGGGAAATGAATATTTTGGGGCTCTCATAAGGAGAATACTAGTGTATAAAACATCCCTTTTATCATGTACGGCTGCAGCCGCTATTATCCTGTTCAACATCCAGTTCAGTGCACATGCTGAAACCCTCGTAGTTTCTGAGGGAAAACAACAAGAAGTATCCGATAAAACCTACGAAACTATTCACGCAAAAGACGGTGGCAAAATCATTGGAAAACATTTAACCATTGTTACGAATAAAGATATAAACCAAGGCACAAACCAAACCGTCTATGCTGTAACAGCAGAAGGTGCTAACAGTGCGATTGAGTTACTGGATGGCACAACCATTAAAGGCACTGGTTCTGGTATTTTCTTAGGCCTTGAAGCCAAAGACGGTGCTACACTTCAAATGACTAAGGGAACAATTACATATTCTGGAATGGAGGCCTCCTCATCTGGCATTTTATCTAGCACTGGTGCTTCCTTTTCTGACAGTAAGAGTAAAAAAAACAAGCTGGAAGACGTGGTAATATCGAGTGAAAACGATAACAGTTCACTATCCTTAGGAATAAGTGCTAAAAACAGCACAGTAACCTTGAACAATGTAACCGTTACTCAAGCACTAAAAGGCATATTTGCAGATGATCACTCGACAATAACAATCTCTGGAGGATCACTCGATGGGGAAACTGATGGGGTATATGCTGGAAACGGCAGCATCATTACTTTAAACAACAATGTTACAGTCGCATCATCTAAGGGTAATGCACTCCATGCAGATGGTATAGAATCCAAGGTCACAATGAAAGGAGGGACTGTCATAGGAGGAAATTTGAATGGACATGAAGACGCATTATTTACAGAAAATGGTGGACGTATTGAAATTACGGATGTTACTCTAACAACCGATAACTTCGGAAACGGTGCAAATGCCCATGGCTTTGGAAGCATAATTGAATTAAAAGGCAAAACAAGCATTGAAAAAGTTAGAGACGGACTGAGAGCAGAAAAAGGTGGTAAAATCACCAGCGAAGATTTAACAATAACTGCTTATGAAAACCAAGAATACGGCACTTCTGGTATAATAGCCATTGATCCCAATAGTGAAATTCAATTAAAGGGGCATACAACCTTTGAAAAAGTTTCGTACGGTCTTGGAGCCTTTAATGGTGGCAAAATCGTTAGCGGAGATTTAACAATAGTCGGTGGT
This sequence comes from Bartonella sp. AP65SXKL, assembly GCF_042195725.1. NCBI lineage: Bacteria > Pseudomonadati > Pseudomonadota > Alphaproteobacteria > Hyphomicrobiales > Bartonellaceae > Bartonella > Bartonella sp. AP65SXKL. Next base: position 1,695 of record NZ_JBHIOW010000039.1, on the reverse strand, counting down.
AAAGCAATTAATGACAACCCCAATGAAGCACGATCTGGTGTATGGACATCGGGCTCTGGGAGTGAAATTCAGTTAACTGGCAAAACAACCATTCAAAATTTTGATGAAGGTCTTTATGCAGAGGATGGAAGTAAAATCATTAGCGGAGATTTAACAATAATCGGTGGTGAGTCCGAAGCAGCAACCGTTGGTGTAAACACTTGGGAGGCAGATAGTATAGTTGAATTAAATGGCAAAACAACCATTCAAAATGTTGATGTTGGTCTCGCTATTGGTGAAGATGGCACAATTAAGATGATTAATGGCGCTATTGATACTAATTCTAAAGGTCTAGATACCCAATCCGACACTCCTCAGAATGGGAAGAAAAATACAATAGAAGCAAAAATGGCTGCACTGGTTGTAATAAATGGCGGACATATTGATCTGACAGATGTTTCTGCCACAGCAGAAGTTGCCAGTTTACAATTCGCAACTTTCTTTGATAATAATCCGAATAGCTCTCATGATCCGCAAAAATATCATAGTAATGAGATCAATCTGACTAATGCAGAGCTTCATGCTGAAAATGGTACAGGAATTTTCGTTAGAACTGTTGTTGAAAAAAGCATCGAAGATGCTGCTGCTCCATCAATCGGCACAGTCAATCTTAAAAAATCAGAAGTCCATGCTGACGTATTATTAGGAGATGGTATTTTTTGGGACAAAACATCATGGAAAGATAAAGATTTGTGGGATGGTAAAGAGGTTAAAACGATCTCCAACGGCACCTTCACATTAAGCGCAGATCAGTCTATTTTAGAGGGCAGAGCAAATATTGCTAAAGACAGAAATGTGCACTTTGATCTGAAAAACAATACAAAATGGACGTTGAAAATCAGCAAAAATGAAAAAGATGATGATGGCAATCTCCTTGATATCGCTCAAAGATCTCGTTCTGATATTTCCACGCTTAATCTCGATAACAGCTCCATTATCTTTAATGGACCAACCGAAGATCATTACCAAACATTGCATATAGGTTCTGGTAAACCAGACACGCAAGAAGTCTACAATGCAACGGGTGATGCAAAGATTTACTTCAACACGGCTTGGAGTGATGGTGCTGCAATAAATGACCAAAAAACCGATAGGCTTTTAATCCATGGGGATGTTTCTGGCAACACATCAGTTTATGTCACGGGGCACTTAGAAGAGAACAATATCGAAGCAAATACCTCTGCTGCTGCCAATGTCCGTGGTCTTTCACTTATTCAAGTTTCTGGAAAAGCAGAAGAAAACTCTTTCAAACTGGTAAATGGCTATACCACAAGAGGTGGCTTACCGGATATGTATACACTACGTGCCTATGGACCAGACTCAAGCCAAGGAAAAGCCGATATTGCGCAAAACCTCTTTGATGAAAAGAATGAAAACTTCTGGGATTTCCGTTTGCAACCCGAACTGCTTGACTCCAATTCTGGTTCAAATCCTGATCCTGAAACAAATATCCCTACCGTTGCCCCTGTACCACAAACAGCAAGCTATTTGGTCATGCCAAATGCTCTCTTCTATAGTGGATTAACGGATATGGCTAAACAAAATGCACTTTTAGCCAATATCAGAACATCTGTCTTAAGAAAAGAAGAAGAAAAACAAACCGGTTTCTTCCTCTATACTTACGGAAACACAGGAACCTTATCTTCTGAACGCGGA
>NZ_JBHIOW010000038.1:0-3878 GCF_042195725.1 Bartonella sp. AP65SXKL | reverse complement strand
TTGCTGGGTGTATGATGAGGCTCTTGTGTTTAAAAATGGTCACGTTTATGATAATGCAAGAGTTTTTGGCAATGCTGCCATTGGTGGTTTTGTTTATGGCAATGCGCATGTATATGATAAAACCCGCGTGTATTTTGGAGCTCATGTTTATGATAATGCGCATCTTTCTGATAAGGTGTGGGTTTATCAATATGCAAGGGTTTATGGGAATGCAAAATTAACAGGAAGTGCACGCATTTATAGCAAGGCTGAGGTTTATGATCATGCTGTTGTAAGTAGCTCTTCAAAAATTTATGGCAAGGTTTATGGCAATGCTAGCGTGGGTGGGTATGTTAAGGTCTATGGTTCTGTTTATGGGAATGCAAAAGTGACTGGTTATCACACCATTAGAGGTTTGGTACATGGCAATGCAAGGTTAAAAAGAGATGGTTATTCATATGTCAAACAAAACTTTTATTATGCATATGGAATTCCTGAAGATTGTGAAATTTATGAAAACGATACCGTTGTAAAGATTATTGAAAATAACGCTGCGTAAATAATGCGCGGGCGCGGCGGGGGCGCCTGCTTTCCAACCCAATTTTTCCATTTCAAATTTTATCAAATGTTTATCACATTAAATTGTGAGGGTATCTCTATGTGCAAAAAATACGAATTAACCAGTGAAATCAAAAAAATCAAACATGCTCTTACTCGAAATATTATAAACCTTTATCGCATTAAAGCTTTAAAAGATTTTGATGATGTACAGGCGGGGTCTTTAGGCGGCTTTATTGAAAAGGAAGTTAACCTATCCCATGATGGTAATTGCTGGGTGTATGATGAGGCTTGTGTCTATGGTCATGCAAGAGTGTATGACAATGCAAAAATACGCCATTTTTCTCAAGTCTGTGGTCAAGTTTATGGCAATGCTGAAGTCTATGGAAAAGCTTTTATCTCTCAATATGCTAAAGTTTATGACCATGCTTTTATCTATAGCAATGCTCATGTTTATGGCAATATTTATGGGTATGCTCATGTGAATGGTAGTGCCCGCATTCTTGCTGATGCTCATATTTATGACCATGCGCATGTTTCTTATGATGCTACGGTTTTTAGTTATGCACGCGTTTATGGTCATGCCAAGGTTTGTGGCTCTGCTTGCATTTATAGCCATGCAAAAATTTATAATTATGCTGTTATTAATGGTCGTGCTAAAATTTATGGCAAGGTTTATGGAAATGCTTGTGTGAGTGGCTCTTGTGAGATTTATGGCTCTGTTTATGGCAATGCTAAAATCTCATATTGTGCAACAATCTGGGGGCGTGTTTATGGCAATGCAAAAATCAATAAAAAAAGCAAAGTAAGGTTGGTTCCAAAAAATTGTGAGGTGTATGAAAGGGATAATGTTGTCAATATAACTGATAAAACAGAATAAAGAACGGCGTGGGGGGCGTGCTTTCTTTATGGTGTATAAACGCATATAAAATGCATTGCTATAAACATATCATAAAAGAGAGAGTAACATAAAAAAAGCCGTGTCAAATGATATGACGCGGCTTTCAAATAGCGTTTCTTATTGATTAAAATGAATCATCCACAATGGAGTAATGAATGCATATATACAAAACGTATCATATTGCAAGCGCTCTATGAGAGATATGAAAACTTATCAAAAGGAATGTAAATGTGCGTATGATCTTTAATCACTCATTTGAATGAGAGAGCCTATAACGCTTGTTATGGCTATCAAACGTATCAAACAAATCAAAATGCTCGGTAGCTTTAACAATCCAATCAAAAGCAAATGCATATTCAATAAATATCTGCAAAAAACGTTCTTTTTACATTTGGAAGCGTTGGTTTTTACAAAGCAGCTTTTCATAAGATAAATAAACAAACGCTTTTATAAAGTGTAAGGTTTTTAAGATTTTGCTCTGCTGTGAAAGCTAAATCTTAGTTTTCTCATAAATGAAACGTTTTTAAGAGCAAATGATAACTAAGTTATAACTGTAATAAAAAAGAGTTTTAACGTTTCTTATAAAGATCTCATTTTATGTTTCAAACGTTTAAACGTGCATTTAATGAGGTTCTCATAAGCGTATTTGTACTTTTCATTAAAACCTAATTTCTTTAAATATTAGCCGGTCCATTTTGGGGATGTTATCTTAGAATAGAGCATTCTTAAATATTACAGCTTTTGACTCAAAATTAAGTAAAAACCCATACCTTATGATGTTACAATGGTTTTGAAGTTTACTTTCTTATCTTTGTCTAAATAGCTGCCCCCAAATTTGGAAAGAGCTCATTTGGTTTCGTATTTTTAAACTATAACTTTTAAAACGTTTTTAGTACCAAATCTAAAGTAGATAGTTATTCTACTGCCATGGCATTATTTGCTTCCATTTTTTTGTGGAAGCGAATAGTTCCATTCTTAAAGACTAGCCTGCAATCTATTCATTAAAAGGCTTTTCATTTCATAAGATATAGCATTTGAATTTCATGACCTTTATTTCCTACCTCGGTAAAAAAATACCGTGGTTATAAAATCGATCTTGTCTTTAAATCCTTTTATGCAATCTTTAAAATGTTCGGTGTTATGATGATGCTGTTATGACAGCTCTCTATTTTGCGCTCGCCAATTTTGGCGAATGTTAATTTGCTCTTTTATGTGATTAACAATCCAATCTTTAAAACAAGATGTGATCTTTAAACGTATGTTATCGATATTTTCAAACGACTAAATTTAAAACAATGTGATTTGTGCTGTGATAAAAACGTATCATAAAATTTATGAACTGTTATGAATGATATCGGCTTTTCATTTTATTTGAATACACACATGCGTTATAATATTTACATCATGATTTGCTTTTTATGGTCTATTCATACATGCCAATCTTATATAAAAAATGGTCAAATGAATCACGTATAAAAATGTGGATTCTTAAGTGGATTCATATAAAATAATTTCACACAACCTATTGACTTTATTTCATTTTTTGATATGATAGCTTATCAGCTGGTACAAAGAAGATGTGGAGCATGTGAACAAATGGCGTGAACATGCGCGGGAGGATTTTGGTTTTTACAATGGTGATCAATGGAATGAAGAAGATTTATCGGCGTTAAAAAAGCAACGCCGCCCCGTTATGACTTTTAATCGTATTGCTCCGCTTGTGAATGCTGTTGTGGGTTCAGAACGCAACAATAAGCGAGAAGTGCAATTCATTCCTCGTCAAATAGGGAAGGCATTGCCAAGTGAATTGCTTACAGGAGCAGCAGAATGGTTTCGCGACATGGCACATGCTGAATATGCAGATAGTGATGCTTTCCAAGATGCTGTCATTTGTGGAATGGGGTGGACTGATACCCGCCTTGATTATGAGAACAGCCTCGATGGTGAACCGGTCATTACGCGTTTAGATCCTTTAAAAATGGTCTGGGATAGTGCGGCAGTGCAACCGAATTTAACCGATGCACAACGTTTGTGGTATGTAGACCGCAAGCCGTTAGAAGTAGCTAAGCAGATGTTTCCCAAATCTCATTGGACAGAGCTGAGTGCAGATTGGGCAAGGGATGGGAGCTCTCATGAAGGTGTTCACCATAATGATCTTGATTATTACAGTGATGAAGGGAGCATTGATGTTGAAAACGGTCGTCGGATGGTCACGCTTGTTGAAGGACATTATAAACAAAAATACAATAAAGTCAATAGTTTGTTTGTAATTATCTTATATGAATCCACTCAAGAATCCACACTTTTATACGTGATTCATTTGACCATTTTTTATAAACAATTGCCATGTATGAATAGACCATAAAAAGCTAATCATAAAGAAGTTTAAGAAGAAAAAACAACTTCAAAATGTCCTTCAAGCGTTTTAACTTCTTTCGGA
>NZ_JBHIOW010000037.1:0-4340 GCF_042195725.1 Bartonella sp. AP65SXKL | reverse complement strand
TATTTGAGAGGTCCGCGTTCAGAAGATAAGGTTCCTGTGTTTCCGTAAGTATAGAGGAAGAAACCGGTTTGTTTTTCCTCTTCTTTTCCTAAGACAGATGCTCTGATATTGGCTAAGAGTGCGTTTTGTTTAGCCATATCGGTTAATCCACTGTAGAAGAGAGCATTTGGCATAACCAAATAGCTTGCTGTTTGTGGTACAGGAGCAACGGTAGGGATATTTGTTTCAGGATCAGGATTTGAACCAGAATTGGAGCCAAGCAGTTCGGGTTGTAAACGGAAATCCCAGAAATTTTCATTCTTTTCATCAAAGAGGTTTTGTGCAATATCGGCTTTTCCTTGGCTTGAGTCTGGTCCATAGGCACGTAGTGTATACATATCTGGTAAACCATTTCTTGTGGTATAGCCATTTACGAGTTTGAAAGAGTTTTCAGTTGCTTTTCCAGAAACTTGAATGAGTGAAAGCCCCCGTACATTAGGAGCAGCAGAGATATTTGCTTGACTACTGTTCTTTTCTACGCGTCCTGAAACATAAACTGATGTGTTGCCAGAGACATCCCCATGGATCAAAAGCCTATCGGTTTTTTGATCGGCGATGGGTGCTCCATCACTCCATTGTGCGTTGAAGTAAATCTTTGCATCACCCGTTGCATTGTAGACTTCTTGCGTGTCTGGTTTACCAGAACCTATATACAAAGTTTGGTAATGCTGTTTTTCTGTTGGCTTGCTAAACATAATGGAGCTGTTATCGAGATTAAGCGTAGAAATATCGGAACGAGATCTTTGAGCAATATCAAGTAGTTTTCCATCAGCATCTTTTTCATTGTTACTGATCTTCAACGTCCATTTTGTGTCGTTTTTCAGATCAAAGCGTGTTTGCCCATTTTCGTCATTTCTTACACCGCCTTGTAAGACAGAATGATCTGCGGTTAAAGTAAACATTTCAACAGGTTTTGTCTTCTGCTTTATGTTTTTGAATAACGTATCTGCAAGGATTTTTGAATTTTTGAGATTAATTTTCCCCATTGATTCATCGGTATTTATTCCAATACCATTTTCAACGATCAGATCTGTATTGGTCAAATTAACTTCACTGTTTTGCCAATCTTGTGGATTACTATTACTTAGGCCATTTAACTTATTTTTAGACAAATCTGCAAAATTCACCCCAGCAACCCCTGCTGTTGCAGAAGTATTTGCGAGATCAATATGTCCATTTCTGTTTATCTTTAGTGCAATTATTGTTGCATCTATTTTGTTTTCAGCGCCATTGACCATCTTAATCGTGCTATTGGATGCGACAAGTCCAAAATCAACTTTTTCAATCGTTGTTTTTCCGTTTAATTCAATGACGCTATTTGCAGCAGCATTTACACCCATGCTGGGCAGTTCGATTCCCTCAATATTTGTTTTCTTCCCTTTTATCGTTAATTCTTCACTTGTGATTTTGCCTCCATCCGTTACATAAAGACCAAAGAGAGTCTTCGTAATCGTTGTTTTTCCTTTTAATTCAATGACGCTGTTTGGGCCCTCAGCTGATGCGCCTGTAACTGAACTTTCGCCATTTTCTGTGAGTGCAACATCTTTAACATTAATATATCCACCCAAAGTTGCATATAATGAATTATTACTCCCAGTAACAGTTCCTCCTGTCATGAAAATTTTTGATTGCTCACCAATGGCACTCAGTGCATTATGCTCAGATGAAATGATTTTCGCACCATTGTTTAAAGTAATGCTACTGCCGTTTTGAGCAATTATTGCTTCTCCTTTTGCCTCAAAAGATCCGCCGGTGATTGTTATTTGAGATTTGTTATCTGCTAAGATGCTGTTTTTTGCTTTCGTGACGGTTACATTATTTAAAGTGACAATACTTCCTTTGTCAGCACTTATTCCTTTATCCATAAGAAAGTCATCATTTCCGCTTGATATTTTTACATCTTTCAGCGTGTTTTCTTTGCTTGTGGTGTTAAGAAATGATGCACCTACTGCTTTGTCTCCTGTGACCTCAATCGATCCTCCGGTCATCTTGATTGTCGCATTATCACTTTCGGCTTTAACACCGATCGAAGCATTTTTAATTGTTGTGTTACCATTCAATTCAATAGTGCTGGAACCTCTTGCAAATGCACCGAATTTTGTTCCTTTACCATTTGCTGTGAGCACAACATCTTTAACATTAATATATCCACCAGCTTTTGTATATAATACACTATTGCTACCGGTAACAGTTCCCTCTGTCATAAAAATTTTTGATTGCTCACCAATGGCATTGAGCCCATCACCGTTAAGTGATGTGATTTTTGCCTTATTGTTTAAAGTAATGATACTACCGTTTCGAGCATTGATTGCTGTTTCGTTTGCCTCAAAAGATCCACCGATAACTGTTACTTGAGTTTGGTTATCTGCAAAGATGCTGTTTTTTGCTTTTTTAACAGTTATATTTTTCAAAGTGAGTTTACTTTTTTTTTCAGCTTTTATTGCGTTATAGGGTTCGCTGTTTTCACTTGTTATTGTGACATTTTCCATATTTCCGTTACCAGCATTTAGCTGAATAGCGGTTTTATCAACATTGATAGAACCTCCTGTCATTTTGAATGTAGCGTTGTCCGATATATTAACGCCGTATTCATAGGAAGATTTAGTTCCAAGTGGAGCACCAATGATGGTATTGTCCGATAATTCAATCAAACTATCGGATCCTTTAACGGTGACAACGGTTGTAACAGATGGTGGTGTTGGAGAGCTACTCCCCAGCTTTAAATTCTTGCCGATGATTTTTCCACCCGTTTCTGCCCAAATATTCTCGTAGCTTTCTTTAGAGACTTCCATTTTTTTTCCATCAGAAACTTTAAGTTCTTTAAGTTCTTCCGCTTGTGTTTTGTGGTAGGTCCCAAATAATAGAATTGCTGCAATTGCTGTATACGATAAAAGAGATTTTTTAGACATTTATGTTCTCCTCACTTAAACTAAGCTACAAATATTTTTCCTGTTTTCCATATCTCCACTTGTTAGTAAGAAGAACAAACAATATAAGAAAATAAATAATGGTCTATAAAAAACATTCTTCCTACTCACTATTTTATAATTTACTTATAGTCAAATTAAAAAATATAATAATTAATGTATATATTTACATTTAATTCATATTATATTTATAGTTTTAGTTATTACGTATTAAATATATAATTAAAAATATTAAAATGATATTTAAGGACAATATTATAAGCAAATGATCGTTATTTGTTTGTACTTTTTAAGGGTATCATAGTACTTGTCATATATTTTGATGCATTAAGGAGAATAAAGGGGGCAGCATCGTTGGGAACAGCCGTCAGCAAAAATTAAAAAAGTTTACTTAATTTTAGATCTGAGGTGTTTTATATTGGATGTAATGTGTTTTATAAATATGCTAAAGAGCACTGATTGATGCTTTTATAAATCTTAGTTTCTTCTTGAGTATTTTGATAAAGTGATTGATGTCTTTGTTTTTTTTGGTGTATTTAATTAAATTATCTGCGTAAAGAAATATTTTGCAGTATGTTCCCTGTGTAAGAGGAAAATAATAGTAGCTTGTGCTTTTTATCTACTTACGACAGTAAAACTTTACATTTTCTTTTTGCTTTGAGAAAAAGGGGAAGGGGATTTTATGAAGCAAGCGCGATTTATCAATAAATACATATAAGGTGTTTTTTCTGAAAGTTTTACTTTCACTTGGAGATGAAGCGCTTTGCGACATTTTTGTTTATGAGAGATAAATGCCATTCAAGATCTAAGACAGCGTAAGGGGCAGATTTCTCAAAATCACTGAATTTATTCTCACCCTTAAGCATAACCACCCGCTTTAGTGCATATTTTCATTCTTTTGCGCAAAGACTGCTACACGCATTTCACGCTCCCCAATTCCAGCAAATTGGCAAGACCTTCCACAGCTGTCTTTTCAGGATTATAACGAAAGCGCTTTTTTGCCTGTGTACGAGCAACTACTTCAATCTGGTATGCATCAAAAACAATACCTAGCCTTGTCAATCAATAAATCTTGATGGAGATGATCTTGGGAGGATAAAGAACAAAAGCTATTCGAGCGATCTTTTTATGAAAGGGTGTCAAGAATAAAAAAGGCAGCATATCGTGCTGCCTTTTTATTAAATTGAATAGAATGAATAGGCTTGCTTTTACAGCTTTGTGTTAAAACTGATAGCGTATGCCGCCTGAGAAATTTGCTCCAGATATACCAGTTTTCTGAAGCTTTTGTTGATAGCTGACATCACCATGAAGGGAGAAATTGTGAGACAGTTGCGCATTGATGCCAACGCCGCCTTCAATTGCAGGTCCCATAGG
>NZ_JBHIOW010000036.1:0-5624 GCF_042195725.1 Bartonella sp. AP65SXKL | reverse complement strand
GAACCAAACGGACGTATATCACGTGCAAAAGCACCGCGTGAAGCCGTTGATAAATTGGCAATAGAAATGCGTGCAAAGCGCTTCGGTTTAACGCTACAGGAGGCAAAAAATCCACTTTCTGGTACCTATATCGGGCGGCTTTGTTTGCAAGGCGTGATTACTCAAGAGCAATATGATGCCGCGCAACAGTACCTACAGATAAGAAACGATTACCTTTGTGCAAAAGGCTTGCCTAATGCAATTTATGACGAAATGCCATCATCTTCTGATGATAAGGCAAGAGACAAATGGGTAGAATTTGCAACAGAGCAGTTTATAAACACGCAAGAGGCAATAAAAGAAGCGCAATGCCTCTATAGACAGTATAATCTTCACGCTGCGCTACAGTACCTCGTTATAGAAGATCAAACGCTACCATATCTTGTGAATTCATTACGCGTTGCTCTTAATGCGCTTCAGAAGTACTTTTCAAAAAAGTAGATGTGAAAGATATATATATCCATATATATATGGTATTGCAATAATAACTAAGGCGGTCATTATTGCAAATAAAAACGCAGAAATCTTTAATCTAAATCGCCAGAGTATGTTAATCGGAAGAGACATTATGGTGATTATTATGAAGCCTATTACAAACCATTCTATTCTATTGTTTTTATTAAAATAACGTCTTAGTATACGAAGATAGTTGTTTGCCTCTATAGAAATTATTCTAAATGGACCTGTAGAGATTTCTTTAGGGATGTCGTTATAAATATAATCCAACATTCCTTCTGAAATACAAGTAATAAAAGAGGACCGTTTTTGTAGATCACGAAAAACGGCAATTTGCCCCTTTGGGCATGGAGATTCCGAAGAAACATGTTTTGTTAATGGTTGACTACTTACATGACTAGTGAATAAGATACTTATTATTCCGAATAAGGAAATTTTCTTTAAATACGATAATAACATTAGATTTTATCTTGTTTTTCATTGTTGCATCTTCGCTTTATACAGATTCTCTTCAAATATATCAATATGTGTTATTTTTGTGTTGACAAAATGTAGCAAATCGTATTTAATGACATTGCTGTACTTAGGCGTATTGTGTCTAGAGAGGGAAATGTACAGTTCAAAATCCCCGCAAATGCGGGGTTTTTTATTATCTGGAGGGTGTATTTTATGACATCACAAAATACAGAACAGATTTCTCAAACAAAGAAAAAATATAAACCCCCTAAGGCAGGAATGGGGCGTGTTAAAGGTGTACCCAATAAGAATACACGCCTTTTGAAAGAGGCTATTCTTAAAGCTGCTGAATTGGCAGGCAATAAGTATGGCAAGGAAGGACTAATCTCTTACCTCGAAAAGCAGGCAATAAGATGCCCTGCGGCTTATTTAGCGTTGCTTGGGAAGATCTTGCCTTTGCAAGTGACGGGGGAAGATGGGGGCGCGATTAAGATCATAGGGCGTGTAGAAATTGCTCCTTTAACAATGAATGACGACAAGACAGATTAAGATTGTACCAAAACTCATTCCTATTTTTGCAGGAGACGCTTTGGTACGAGCGGCTTGGGGTGGACGAGGGTCTGGAAAGACAAGATCATTTGCCTTGATGGCTGCTTTAAAAGGCTATCAATTTGGTATGCAGGGGATATCGGGGACCATTCTTTGTGCACGTCAGTTTCAAAATTCGCTAGCAGAGAGTTCATTGGAGGAGATTAAGCGCGCCATTGAAGCCCATGACTTTTTAAGGGACTATTACAAGGTTGGGGAGTCGTCGATTAAGTCGATAGATGGTCGTATAGCCTTTCAGTTTTCTGGTCTGGACCGGAATATTGCGAGTATTAAATCGATGGGGCGCATTTTGCTTTGTTGGGTTGATGAGGCAGAGCCCGTGACAGAGACAGCTTGGCAGACACTTATTCCAACTTTGCGTGAAGAGGGCGAGGGGTGGAGAGCAGAGTTATGGGTGACATGGAACCCATTGCGAGAGAATGCCCCCGTTGAGAAGCGGTTTCGCTTTTCAGACAATGAAGCCATTAAGCGTGTAGAGATCAATTGGTCAGACAACCCGAAGTTTCCGAAAATCTTGAATGAAGCGCGGCTTGATGATCTGAGAAACCGCCCCGAGACTTATAAGCATATATGGGAAGGGGCTTATCTTACAGCAGTTCAAGGCGCTTATTATCAAAAGGAAATGTTGGCAGCCGAGCAAGAGGGGCGGATAGGGCGCGTTGCGCGTGATCCTTTAATGCAGATACGCGCCTTTTGGGATATCGGGGGCACAGGTGCTAAGGCAGATGCTACGGCGATATGGATAGCGCAATTTGTTGGTAGGGAGATCAGAGTACTTGATTATTACGAAGCACAGGGACAGCCTTTATCCGAACATATCGGTTGGTTGCGTCAAAATGGTTATGAGAAGGCATTGATGGTGTTACCCCATGATGGTGCGACGAGAGACCGTGTGCACAATGTGAGTTTTGAGAGTGCTTTGAATGATGCGGGCTTTGAAACACAGGTTGTTCCCAATCAGGGAGCAGGGGCGGTTAAGATGCGTATAGAGGCGGTGCGACGTATTTTACCTTCAGTATGGTTTAACGAAGAGACAACCGTAGCGGGTCGTAAAGCACTGAATTGGTATCATGAGAAATGGGATGAGAAGCGTAATATTGGCTTGGGAGCAGAGCATGATTGGTCCAGTCATGGGGCAGATGCCTTTGGACTGATGTGTATTTCATACAAACCACCAAAAGAAATACAAAAGCGACCAGCTTATAGCGGCAGAACGGAATATGAGAGTATCTCATGGATGGCAGAATGATGTATGATGAAGAGCATTTAGATAAAGAAAGTAACGCATCAGATTTGTCGACAGAAGGCTTATTTCGCAAGCTTGTGAGCTGGTGACAAGCTATTGATTTATAATGATAATCTAGCGTTATTCATATTGAGTTAAAGACCCGAATAACGTAAGATTCTCTTATTTCAAATCTGTTTATATTGAATCAATCAAAACCACTCGTTTGCACATAGCAAGTGGGATGAGTGTGTGGATAAAATTTGTATAAGAAAGGACTTAAAATGGCTCTTATGAACCGTCTTAATGCAAGATCTGTTGCAACATTAGGGGCTGGCAAATATAACGATGGTGCCGGCTTGTTACTTCACAAGCGTAAAGATGGAGGTGCTCAATGGATTTACCGTTATACCATTCATGGGCGCCGTCGTGAGATGGGCTTGGGGGCATTGCGAAACGTTTCTTTAAAAAAAGCGCGTGAATTGGCAAATCAATGGCGTTCTGTTTTGCATGAGGGTCGTGACCCTATTAAAGAACGCAATAAACAAAAGCGTGAAGCAATAAGCAATCTCCATTATTTAAAAGATATTGCCGTGGATGCTTTTGAAAGTCGTAAAGCTGAATTAAAAGGGGATGGAAAAGACGGACATTGGTTTTTACCATTACGTCTTCATATTCTCCCCAAATTAGGCTGTTTACCCGTTTCAGAAATTACCCAAACTGAGATACGCAATACTCTTGCTCCTATCTGGCATACAAAAGCTGGAACAGCTAATAGAGCTCTTAATCGTCTTAATATATGTCTCAAACATGCGGCTGCACTAGGATTGGATGTTGATTTACAAGCAACAGAAAAAGCACGTGCTCTCTTAGGCAAACAACGTCATAAAACGCAAAACATGCCCGCAATGGATTGGAAAGAGGTCCCTGCCTTTTATAAAACACTTTGCCAAACAACAATCCTAACACAACTGGCTTTGCGTTTGCTTATTTTGACAGGAGTTCGTACTTTTCCTTTGCGTCATATTCGTGAAGGTCAAATTGAAGATGATGTCTGGACAATTCCTGCTGAAAATATGAAAGGAAAGCGTGATACTACAACAGAATTTCGCGTCCCCTTATCAAAAGAAGCGCTGAAAATTATTGAACAAGCTCGTTGTATTTCTAAAAGTGATTTTCTTTTTTCTCCTACCGGTCGCGGTCCTCTTTCACATACGATGATGGCTTGGTATATGAGAAAAAATAAAATTGAAGCATGCCCGCATGGTTTTCGTTCTAGTTTACGCAATTGGCTTGCTGAAACAACCGATGCTTCCTATGAGGTTGCTGAAACTATTCTAAGTCATACAGTCGGAGGACAAGTAGAGCGTGCTTATCGTCGTACGGACTATCTAGAACAGCGCCGTGTTTATATGGATAAATGGGCGGCTTATGTCACGGGTCAATCTTAAGATATGGGGTGCATAACCCCATGATCTGTGGATAACTTTCTCTCTCTTCTCTTTCATTCTCTCTCAATAAGACTCATAAATTATCACATAAGAAATTATATGATAAAATATTGTTTTCTATGAATAAAACATCTTTCTAAATGAACCAAAATGTGGTTAATAAATAGTTATGATTTGTTACCATTTTTTGATAGAAAGGATTTTAGTATGACAGAAAATGATATTCTTTTGACAGACCGTGAAAGTGCAAAATTGCTTCATATGAGTGTCTCAACATTCCGCCGTCATGTAACCAATGGCTCTCTCCCAAAACCTTTAAAATTTGGTTTTTTGTCCCGTTGGTTACAATCGGATCTTATGAATGTCATCGAGCAAGCAAAACAGCAACGTCAAAGTGACGCGGCATAAAAAAAAACCTTGTCACGTAAGGACGGACAAGGCTTTCTCAAACTCATCACCCTAGAGATAGCACAATCCGTCCTATGACGCAACGTTATAGGATTTACAATGATGTGTTCTTTTAAGAATGCGCAAGGTATCACACGTGCCTTGCGCGGGGTTTGGCATGGGCGTTATGGAACAGCCCGTTGCCCTGCTCATGATGATAGGCTGCCTAGCTTATCCCTTGCCAATGGACATGATGGGCGTCTTTTACTCTATTGTTATGCTGGCTGCTCTTTTAGAGAGATCATACAAGCGCTTATTAGAATTGGATTGCTTGGAAAACAAGCTTATGATCAGACGCTCTCTTTCTCAAAACAGTTTTGTGCTGATCTCAAACGAGCAAAACAGAAAGCAGAGAGAGCAAAAGCAATTTGGCAACAAAGCCAACCAATCAAAAATACTTTAGCAGAAACCTATTTACGTATGCGGGGTATTACATGTGATTTGCCTGCTGATTTACGTTTTCATAGCAAATGTCCACACCCCTCTGGGGGTACATTGCCCGCGTTGGTTGCTCTTGTTAAGGGGGCTGGTTCCTTTGCCATTCATAGAACCTTTTTTAAAGACAATGGCTGCAAAACAGATCAGAAACCAGCAAAAGCCATGTTGGGATCTGTAACGGGTGGTGGGGTGCATTTAAGCCAAGCCAATCCAAAACATCTGGTCATTTGTGAAGGCATTGAAACCGGTCTGGCTCTTTTGTCTGGGTTGTTATCAGAGCCCGTTAATTTATGGGCTTCTCTTTCAACCAGTGGCATGATGCGTGTGAATTTACCCCCTACAAAAGGACGTCTGACAATTGCAATGGACGGCGATGATGCGGGTCGTAAAGCAGGTTTTACCCTAGCTGCACGTGCCTATAGCCATGGCTTTGAGGTCTTTATGATGCAAGCTCCAAAAGGAACCGATTTTAATAACGTATTACTTTCTTAAAAGAGGGAAAC
>NZ_JBHIOW010000035.1:0-7236 GCF_042195725.1 Bartonella sp. AP65SXKL | reverse complement strand
GCCAATAAGTATACGGATGAGAAAGTTAGTGGTCTTGTCAATGATGCTGTTAACGAGTCGAAATCCTATACGGATATAAAGTTTGAGACATTGAATTATGCTATTCAGGATGTTCGGAAAGAAGCAAGACAAGCTGCTGCTATTGGTCTAGCAGTATCTAATTTAAGCTATGACGATACACCGGGAAAATTAAGTTTTTCACTTGGTACGGGTGTATGGCGCAGTCAATCTGCACTTGCTATTGGAGCTGGTTATATGTCTGAAAATGGAAGATTTCGCTCTAACGTATCTGCAACGAGTGCTGGGGGACATTGGGGTGTAGGTGCTGGATTTAGGGTAACACTGAATTAACAATAGAAAATTCGAAATAAATTTCCCTTCTCTTATCAAATGCGTTACATGTGCCATTTAAAGAGAAGGAAAGTTATTTTCATCATAAATGAATAGCAATAGAAGATAAGGGCGTATTTCGAGTAAAAATATATTTTTTATTGTGAAATTTTATATCAAAAAATCATTTATCACCTCCAAAAGGAATTATTTGAGTAATCGATATTTATTTTTAAGAAAGTTTTGCCTTCTTGTCTCATCAGACAAGGGTGAAAATTTTATAAGAAGTGATATTTTACACAGAAATTCATAGAGTAGTATACTTGTAAAGTTTTTAATTGTATTCTGTAATAATAATCTTAGTGGGACTAATTTTAGTTACAGTGAAGCATTTTAACAAAAAACTACAAATGCCAGAGGGATGTTTTCATATAAATTAACAGACTACGTGTAACCGCACAATATTTGAAAACTATACAGTTTATAATTTTATAATAGAATATCCACTAGGGGTATTTTTAAAGAAATAAAAAGTCTCATTTTTTCCTTGCTATTTTTTAATAATCTGTATAGAGTGCGAAAAATTAATTAAAAGAAACTAGAAATCTTCTCGCAAAGCGGGGTGCGGTAAGTTATGGCAAAATTACAAAATCACAATCATCTAATCTCAAAGAGCTTTAAGAGATACAAATATAAAACTCAGGGATATCTCGCTTATTTTCACGACAAAAGCACAATAACCCTACAAAAAACGCTCTAAATTACTCAACAAACAGCTTAACTCCCTTCCGCAATAAACATTTTATTGCCTCTTAAACACACAACCCCTAATAATAGTACACAAATATGTTTTTTCTACACTTTTTTCACCTTTCTTCACCTTTAAATTTAAAGGCTCTGCTGAAGAAAAACACCCCTCCTTAAAGGGGGATAAATAAAAACCACATTAATTGGACTATCGATCAACGTCGACTTCTATCTCATTGATATCTTAGATAGTCCTCTTCCGCATTATGACAACCCTAATCTTTTATAAAACAAGAAAAAACAATCTCTGGAGCTTAGTAGCACCGGAATATGTCTTTTTGATGTTTTAAATATCTTTTTTTACTTAGAGGATTTATTATGAAAAAAATATATACCACACCACACACGCTAGCAGTGAGTAATTTAAAAAATTCTTGCTCGTCTTATCGATTACCTTTTATTAAAACGCTTTCATTAGTGTCAGTAGCTGTCTTTTTATCAAATGCTTCTCCTGTTTTTGCTTGTGATCTTTGGGGTAATGTAGCACAGTATTTTGGCGGAGGTACAAATATACGTAAAAGTATTGCGCCAACCTATATAATTAACGGTAAAATATATAGAGATGTTGGTTCTGCGCTGTATGGTTTGGAGAATTATGTCGCTGAAACCAGGTATGATAAGCTTGTTAAGCAAGATGCATCAGGACTTATTACAATTGGTGCGGACGTAGGTGGTAATAGAATAACTATCGCAAATAGCTCTCATGGATTGAGGACTCTTACTGGTGTTGCTGATGGTTGGGTTTCGCCAATCTCGTATGATGCAGTCAATGGTTCTCAGCTTTTTTCCCAAGGCATCAGTACTGCGATCTCTTTTGGCGGTGGTGCTGGATACGATAGAAAAGGAAACTGGATAGCTCCTACTTTTACAGTTAAGGTCTTTGATAAAAATGGTAATGGAGCTGAAAAGGATTATAAGAATGTTGCGGATGCCTTTACTGGCGTAAGTAGTTCTTTCACGAATCTTGATGCAAAGATTGAAAATATTAAGGTAGCAAGTAATAGTCTTGTTAAGCAAGATGATACAGGACTTATTAGCATTGGTGGAGAAGTAAGTGGAACTAAGGTAAGCATTGCAAACGTTGATAATGCAGTTCGGACTCTTTCGGGTGTTAAGGCTGGTTCGATTACAGCAGCGTCCACTGATGCGATAAATGGTTCTCAACTTTATTCCATGAGCAATGTAGTCGCAGGCTATTTTGGCGGTGGTGCTGGCTATAAAGATGGAAACTGGAGTGCTCCTACTTTTACAGTTAAGGTCTTTGATAAGGATGGTAATGGAGCTGAAAAGAAGTATACTAATGTTGCGGATGCCTTTACTGGCGTAAGTGGTTCTTTCACAAATCTTGATAAAAAGATTGAGAATATAGTCATTAATGGGACAGGTGATGATCTTGTTAAGCAAGATGATGCCGGACTTATTACCATTGGTGGAAAAGTAAGAGGGGTCCAGGTAAATATAGCAAATGTTGATAATGTGGCACGGACTCTTGCGGGTGTTAAGGCTGGTTCGATTACAGCAACATCGACTGATGCGATAAATGGCTCTCAATTTTATGCCATGAGCAATGTAGTTGCTAGCTATTTTAGTGATAATGCTGGATATGATAAAGATGGAAACTGGAATGCTCCTACTTTTACAGTTAAGGTTTTTGATAAAAATGGTAGTGGGACTGAAAAGAACTATAAGAATGTTGGGGATGCGCTTTCTGGTGTAAGTAGTTCTTTTACGAATCTTAATCAAAAGATCGAAAGTGTGACAGGTGATAGTTTTGTTAAGCAAAATAGCGCTGGGCTTATTACGATTGGTGGAGACAAGGGTGGTGATAGAATAGATATTGCAAACGGTATTAATTTTCCACGAGTTATCTCTGGTGTTAAAGGGGGTGCATTTACGGCAACATCGACCGAAGCAGTAAATGGTGGTCAAATTTATTTGATGGCTCAGGCATTTGCAAGTTATTTTGGCGGTGATGCTGGCTATAAAGATGGAAAATGGTCACCTCCTACATTTACAGTTAAAGCCTTTGATAAGGATGGTAATGCAACTGAGAAAAACTATACTAATGTTGCAGATGCGTTTTCTGGCGTTAATAGTGCTTTCACAAGTTTGAATGAGGAGATTGTTAAGATAAAGAATAAGCCTGGTATTGAAGAAAAGGAACGCCCCCATCAAGACGGTGATTTGAATGATATTATTTCAGAAGGCTTTCCTTTTATGAGAAGCTTACCTAGTGCTTTAGGTAATGTGAAGGTTCCAACTACGATAACTGTTGCTCCTAAATCACCATTAAAACAAGTAAGTTTTATGAGTAGTGAAGGTGAAAGCCGGCGTCTTTTTGATATTGCTGCTGGTGAGATTTCAGAAACGTCGACTGATGCTATAACTGGTTCTCAGCTCTATTCGATAAACAACCAGATTGCTACTTATTTCGGTGGTGGTTCTGGATATAAAGGTGGAAATTGGAGTGCTCCGACTTTCACAGTTAAAGCCTTTGATAAGGACGGGAATGAGATTGATAAAGAGTATACTAATGTCGCGGATGCATTTGCTGGCGTTAATAGTGCTTTGGCAGGTTTAAATCATCAGGTTGTTGATATGAAGAATGGCCTTGGTATTGGTGAAACAGAGGGTAAACCACAAAATGGTGATCCTTCGGATGTTATTTCAAAAGGCTTTCCTTTTATGAGAAGCGCACGTTTTCTAAGAAGCTTACCTCTTGCCATAGATGAGGAAGAAAGCGCCATAGATGAGGCGGATAATTCAACCACGGTAACTGTTGCTCCTAGTGAAATTTTAGAAAAGTCAACTTATGAGGTGACTGACAATCAGTTTTCACAGATGAGTAACAGGGTAACAGGCGTTGAAAAAAAGGTAGACAGCGTTACAGACAGGGTAACAGAAGTTGAAAACAAGGTGAATGTTGCGGTTAGCTATGATACCGATGATAGCGGAAAGAAAATCAGTAGCATCACTCTAAAAGGTGTCGATGACAGTGAGCCTGTTTTGATTACTAATGTTAAAGATGGAAAAATTGAACATGGCTCTAAGGACGCAGTGAATGGTGGTCAGTTATACGATCATACCGCGGAGCAGATGAAGATTACTCTTGAAAGTGCGAAAAAGTATACGGACGATCAAGTCAATAATGGTGTTAACGAGGCAAAATCCTATACCGATATGAAGTTTGACGCACTAAGTTATGATATTACGAATGTGCGCAAAGAGGCAAGGCAAGCAGCAGCGATTGGTTTGGCAGTCTCTAACTTACGTTACTTCGATGACCCAGGATCTGTGAGTGTTTCATTTGGTGGCGGTTTTTGGCGTGGACAATCTGCCTTTGCGATTGGTGCAGGTTATACATCTGAAGATGGCAAGATTCGTTCTAATCTATCAGCAACCAGTGCTGGCGGTCAGTGGGGTGTAGGTGGTGGAATAACTCTGAAATTAAAATAACACCAGAGAATATGAAAAACTACAATTTAAGCGAAGCTTCGCCCTTGTCTTCTTAGACAGGGGCGAAATTTTATATTATAGAGAAGTAATATTTTGCAGAGAAGGCCATAGAGTAGTATATTTATAAAGTCTTATAATAATTAAAGTCTTATACCAATGTATTCTATAGTAATAATCTTAGTGAGATTGATTTTAGTAAGAAGTAAAGCACTTTAACAAAAATTTTACAAATACAGAGTAGTACTCTCAGTGCGTAATTGCGCAGTATTTTAAAACTGTACGTTCTATAATTTCATTGATAGAAAATATCCATTGGGGGATACGTTTAAAAATTTAAAAATCCTATTTTATTATTTTATTTATTTGCTCTGTACATAGCAGTAGCAATCATGAGGCACGCAACAGCAGCAATTATTAGTAAGACTCATTTTGATCAAAATGGGACACTTAAATAAAACTATGAAACAGAATCTCTAGACAAGTCTATAGTGCATGGAATCTATGAGTTTTAAAGTTATAAGGATATTTCACGGTTATATAAATCGGAAAGACTCATTCTGTAAAAATAATTAAATTCATTTTCTTCTTGCTATTTCACTCAATAGTCTATAACATCACAAAATATTCTTTAGTAAGACTCATTTTGGCAAAAACAGAAAAATGCTCGCAAGGGGGGGCAGTTGATTATGAACAACACACACAATCATCCTCATTTTACTCTAAAGCTTAAGAGTATGCCGCTTATCCCCGCGATAAAAGCGTAATGATTTCACAACAAGTACTCTAAATCATTCAGCCAACAACTTAAACTTTTCCCCTAATAATACCTTACAGCTTCTTAATCATATAAAATGAACTCTTTTACTTTTAAAATTATAAACCGCAGACCTAACAATAGGGTGCAAGTATGTCTTCTTCATACCTGTTTTTCACCCTCATCCAGGAGTTTTGTTGCAAAAAAAGCACCCTTCTTAAAGGCGGAAAAAATAAAAAACCCATTAACCACATCGTTTATCAAGATTGATTGCAACCTTGCTAGACTTCTAATTACTTCTGTTCGCCTCTGCGGCAAACTCAAACTTTATAAAGAACAAAAAAAATCACGTCGTTAATCACTTCTAACACTGAAATATGACTTTTTAATGTTCTAAATATGTCTTTCCTATTTGGAGAATTTGTTATGAAAAAATTATATACCACACCAAAAGCGCTAGTGGTGAATGATTGTAAAGATTCTTGCTCGTTTTATCGACGGCTTTTTATTAAAGCGCTTTCATTGGCTTCAGTGATTATATTTTTATCAAATGTTTCTCCTGTTGCTGCTGCTACTCAGATTTTAAATAACATATCAAAAGACTTTAGTGGTGGTACAAATGCGCTTAAAGGTATACCGCCAGCCTATGTAGTTGGCAGTAAATTGTATAGAGATAGTGGCTCTGCATTTGTAGAGGGGGAGGATGCCCCCAAGAACTTAAGTCTTAATATTAAGTTTCAGACTAAAGCTGCTTTTGATACTGCATTTGCAGGTACGGAAGGTTATAAGAATGTAGAAGGTTATAAAAGTGTTGCGGATGCATTTTCTGGCACTAATAGTGATTTGGCAGGTTTAAATCATCAGATTGTTGAGATAAAGGAACCCCATGCTATTGGGGGAAAACAAGATAATCCATCTCACGGTGATGATCTGCATGAAAATACAGACAACTTTTCTCTTATAAGAAGCTTATCTCGTGAACTAGTCCGAGCGGACGATGAAAAGATGATAACTATTGCTGGTACCTCACCATTAACTCAAATAACTATTCGGAATAGTAAAGGTGAGACACGGCGTCTTTTGGATGTTTCTCCTGGTGAGCTCTCAAAAACGTCAACCGATGCCGTTAATGGTTCCCAGCTTTATACGTTAGGCACTGGGGTTGCAAAATCTTTAGGTGGTAATGCTAGTTATGCGGATGGAACTTGGAGTGTACCTACATTCACGGTTAAGAGCGTGAAAGAAGATGGCAAAACAGAAGATAAAGAGTATCATGATGTAGCAACAGCGTTTGCTGGTGTAGGAACTTCTTTCGTAAATATGAATAATTCTATCACGAATATTAAGAATGAACTTAGCAAAGATATTGCTGAAGCAAAGAGTGATTCCTTGCATTGGAGCGATACTGCACATGCTTTTGTAGCGACGCATGGAGAGAAAGATAGCAAAAGTAATAGCAAGCTTACATCTCTTTTAGATGGTTCGATTAATGCTGGTTCCACGGATGCCGTAACGGGTAATCAGCTTCATGCTCTAGGTAGCAGTGTTGCAAAATCTTTAGGTGGTAATGCTAAGTATGAGAATGGCACGTGGAATGCTCCTACATTCAAGGTTAAGCGATTTAATTCTGATGGTGATGTTACTGATTCGACTTATGATAGTGTCGCGTCTGCTTTTGCCGGTGTTGGTGATTCTATCACGAATATTAAAAATGAGATTAGCAAAGAAATTGCTGGTGAAAAGAGTGATTCTTTAATCTGGAGCCAAACCGCGAATGCCTTTGTAGCGACGCATGGTGAAGAGAATACAAGTAGCAAGATAACGTCTCTTAAAAATGGAGACATTAGTAGAACGTCAACGGATGCTGTAGCGGGTAACCAGCTATATGC
>NZ_JBHIOW010000034.1:2753-7267 GCF_042195725.1 Bartonella sp. AP65SXKL | reverse complement strand
AACATTTTGCTCTGTAATTCCATATTCATTAAAAATTGCCGCATTACCCATCTTCAATTTGACAATCCGCTTCATACCCCAAACAAGATCATTGGCATTGGCTGATCGACCATCATTAAACTTCAAACCATCACGTAAATGAAAAGTAACCACCGTACTGTGATCATCACCTGAAACATCCCAATGTGTTGCTAAAGCGGGAACCATTTTAGCAGGATCATCTGTCGCAGTACTGACCAAATTATCACAAATATTGTAAATAATTTCACTTCCATAAACATCATTAAGTTGTGCGGGATCAAACGTACTAATTGCATCAAGATTCCAAGCCATCACAAGGGTATTAGCCGGTGTTTTTGCTGAAACTTGTTGTGCAACCATCGCCAATGCCATAAGAGCAGAAACAAGAGAGCTGCTACTTTTCAATATTGTTTTCTTCAAGTTCATAAACTTTTCCCTTTATTTATTTTTATCAATTAATGACGCTGAAATAATATAGCAAATTTATAATTATAACATTGAATAAATACGTTCTAATCGCCTATATTTTTAATCACCTACACAGAGTCATCTACTTGATAAATTCATTGACTTACGTCTCAATAAACCATAACGAACATGCAATATATGTTTTGCTAACCAGTATTACATTCTTTTCATAACCTCTTTGCATATGATAATGCACTATATCAGTTCTCTATTAATCATCAATAAGCCTTGTCGCCCCAAAAATAGTGAGCTTTAAAAAAATCATTACGCAAAAATTTATGAATTCATTATTCTATTCCTTTAGGCGACATTTAAAATAAAATATGCAAACTTTAAAAATAGTCATCCCCCTCAAACACTGTTTCAAGATACGGCGCATCTTTACTACATGACCAAAACGGCACTGAAACAGCAGAAAGACATAAGAAAATATCTTTTCTAAAACGCTACCCCCCACAAAAATCTGCTTAATCTTTTGAAAACTAAGTGTCAAAAGTTTTACGTTTTTACCAACAAAACCAAACGCGTTAACAAAGATAAAGGAAAAATGAGAAGAAGCATTCCTTCCACGCTTTATCTTTTGAGAAATAAAGCTTACAATAAAAGAATATACACTAAAATGCATTCTCTCATTGATAAAAATAAAATTCATTAGACGTTTCCCCCCTAAAGACATAACGAATATAAACCCTTCTAAACTTTGGCGTGCATCATTGCTTTACCACTATAAAAATAGAATAGAAAACAACATACCGCAACAGAACTCTCGTTTCCAGCGGAAACATACAGAGATTCAACGAAGCAATGCAGTGAATACCAGTCTGTCTGAGCTTAAGTATCCTCCCAAAACTGGAGCTCACACGCAGTAAAATTCCTCTCTAGTGAAGGAAAGTTATCAGATAATAAAACCTAACACAAGCAGCTTGAGTCATTTAACTTCAATTTTTCATCGCTGTATTTTATTTTTATTACCTAGGTAAGCATTGAGCAATCGACCTACATATAAATAAACCGACAATCATACAAGCAAAGTAAAACAATGCAACAACAGCACCCCATCTAAAAACCACTTTGCATTCGTCAATAATCATGAATAAAATATTCATTAATTATAACCGTCATGTCATTAACAGAAATAAAAAAAACTCTTCTCAACCATTACAAATGCCAAAGACTGTTGCACAACATTGAGAGCTAGTAAAGTGTGTGATGGTGCCGATTTGCTCCTTCATAAGCGTAAAGATGGAGTGCACAATGGATTTACTGTCATACCATTCACGGGCGCCACCGCGAAATGGGTTTTGGTGTACTAAATGTTTCTTTAAAACATACAAGACATTACCATTATCTCACTTCAGATACATAACAGTTAAGGTATCACTTCTTTTGGCATCTGTTTTTTCATCCTCAAAATTATACCTTTATCGTTTTTAGTGCCAACAACAGTAGAAAATCATTAATATTGTATAGTTTGTATATTTCAATTATCTTATACAGTGGAATTGTATAATCTATACATTTATTAAATAATTCAATTATTATCCTATTGATCATTACTCTTACAAAAGACAGTTTGCCAATTTATCGACAAAAACATCCTTCAAGATGATCATTAACAATCCCTACGGACTGCATAAAAGCATAACAAATTGTGGGACCAACGAATGTCCAGCCACGTCTCTTCAAGTCTTGAGAAAGACGAAGAGAAGCAGGTGTCATAGGGTTAGCCAACAGTGTTTGAAAGTCTATCTTTTCATAACGCTCTGATTGTGGTGGCTGAAAAGACCAAAAATAGCGGGACAAACTTCCCCACTCTGTTATAATTTCTTGTGCTCTAAGTGCATTATTAAGCACTGATTGAATTTTTCCTTGATGGCGAACAATGTCTTTATTTTGCATTAACATTTTCACCTTTAGCTCATCGTAATGAACAATCTTTTCAAAGTCAAAGTGATCAAATGCAACGCGAAAAAAAGAGCGTTTTTTTAAAATTGTAAACCAAGAAAGCCCCGCTTGGAAACCCTCAAGACAAATTTTCTCAAACAAACGAATATCCTCAAAAATAGGCTTTCCCCATTCGGTATCATGATAAGCACAATAAAGTGGATCCGTTCCAGCCCATGCGCAACGAACTTTTCCATCCACTCCCTTAAGAAGACCTTCCGCAAGCATGGCATTGACCCGTATTAAAAGAGCATTCCTTGATCATCGCTTGGCGACTTTATTTGCTTGTGTTTTGAACGTTTAGCGGAAATAGGCTCTTGTGTTGCAACACTGATATCTCCATCAAAAAAGCGTAAATTTATGTGCCCCATTTCAGGAAACTGAGCCAAGCGTTTAATGGGCTTATTCTCTTTCCCCAAAGCCAAAACAAAACCGCGCTCCAAAATATTCTGATATGAAGTGCTTTTTAAAAGCCTAGATACTACCTCTAACCCAGCACGTTGTTTTTCCACACTACGCACAAAAGCACGCTGAAGACGTGCCGTATATTCCTTTGTATTGCGTTGTGCTTTTTCACTATTTAACAAACGCGGTGAAAGACGCACACCAAGTGCATGAAAAGAAAAACGTTTTTTATCGTAGCTTACACAAAGAGCACGCTGCAATCGACTTGAAGTTTCATCCAAACCACGCCGTGGTAGAGCAAAAAGTTGATCGGCAGTCGGAAGAGCTCGTAGAGTAGCACGCAATTTTTGTCGATAAAAATCCAAATAACGCGCGAGTCCCTTGCGCAAACGTGCATCAAGCGATGCCACCAGCACCTCGAGATCAAGCTTAACAGGAACAGCCCGTTCTGCTGCGGCGGTAGGAGTTGGAGCGCGCCAATCAGCCACATAATCAATCAAGGTCCAGTCCGTTTCATGCCCAACAGCAGAAATAACAGGAAGAGAAGATTCATAAACAGCACGAACAACAGCTTCGTCATTAAACCCCCACAAATCTTCTAAACTTCCTCCTCCCCGTGCAACAATAATAAGATCAGGTTTTGGAATAAGTCCACCTGGACCAAGAGCATTAAAACCTTCAACAGCAACAGCCACTTCCCTCCCACTTGTTTCCCCCTGAACACGTACAGGCCAAACCAAAATATGCAACGGAAAACGATCGGATATACGATGAATAATATCACGAATAACAGCACCTGTTGGTGATGTTACAACGCCTAAAATTCGAGGCATATAAGGCAAAGTTTTTTTCTTTTCTTCATCAAACAAGCCTTCTTCTAAAAACTTTTTCTTACGATTTTCAAGAAGTGTCATCAAAGCACCAACCCCCGTTGGTTCAAGAGCCTCGATGACAATTTGATATTTCGATGACCCTGGATACGTCGTAAGTTTACCAACAGCAACTACTTCCATCCCTTCTTCAGGAGGGAATTTGAGCTTTTCCATAACTCCACGCCAAATAACAGCTTCCAACCGTGCCTTATCATCTTTTAAAGCAAAATAAGCATGTCCCGAAGCATGAGTACCACGGTACCCTGATATCTCCCCACGCACCCGTACATAACCAAACTTTTCTTCAACAACACGCTTTAGAGCCCCTGCTATTTCGGAAACAGTGAATTCTGCCACATTTGTTACACCTGTTTTTTCACTAAACAAACTTACCATTTTTCAATTCTTTACGCCCGTTTCTGTGAACCTTTTTGAAACAACACATCTTTAAACTTTTGATTTATAGCTTCATCAAAATACCCATAACACCGGCTAGAACAACTTATATTTTTAATTTCAAATCGATTATCAGGGTTGTAAAAAAAACTTGAAGCCGTTGTATGGGGATGTCTAGAGTCATTATTTCATCCGAAAATTCTATCAATAGAAGTTAAAATATTCAATCCTAACATCCAAACAAACACATATTCTATAAGAATTCCTGAAATAAAATTCTCTACACAACATAGTAATCCATTCCCGATAAAATTCAATGTATTGCAAAGTGTTAAAGAGCTTTGCAATACATCAAATATATCATGACCATGTTTTTTATATTTTATAAACCTGATACCTTTTTATTTT
>NZ_JBHIOW010000034.1:0-2653 GCF_042195725.1 Bartonella sp. AP65SXKL | reverse complement strand
AGAGGAATAAAACTTGCACGTGGAATACCAACATCTTTGAGAAGAGTCTTACCGAGTCCTTCATAGTCAATAAGATAGCGCATCGCCAAACGCACTTTTTCATTGGCAAAAATAGGGTTTGTCGCATTAAATCCCCATATGATCATGGAGGGCGCCAACACTTTTTCAACTTTAATATCCGTTGTTGCTTGGAGATCTGCCAAATCCTCTGGCATCAGATTACGTGCAACATCGATATCATGTTTTTCCAATAATAAACGTTGCGTTCCAGGCTCCGCGACATGGCGAATTAAAATCTTCTTCAATTTAGGCGCCTCCCCCCAATAATTGGAGCTTGCACGCAACAAAATTCCTTCTCCAGGGCGCCAACTCTCTAGCTGATAAGGACCAACACAAGCAGAATGACTGGCCAAATATCGGTTTCCCATATCGCCATCTTGTTCGTTTTTCATGAGTGTCTCACGATCAAGCAAGGCAGTAGTGCGATTAGTGGAAATATTGCTAAGAATGAGCTCTGCTGGATAAGGTTTATCAAATTTCATCACCACCGTTTTGTCATCCGGTGCTTGAAAAGCCTCATCAACGTTTTGTTCTGTAATCCCATATTCATTAAATGTTGCTGCATTAGACAATTTCAATTTGACAACCCGCTTCATACCCCAAACAAGATCATTGGCATTCGCAGGACGACCATCATAAAACTTTAAACCATCACGCAAGTGAAAAGTAATCACCGTACTCTGATCATCACTTGAAACATCCCAACTCTTCGCTAACGAGGGAACCATTTTAGCCGCATCATCTGTAGCAGAAACGACTAAATTATCACAAATATTGTTAACCACTTCAATTCCATAACGGTCATTGAGTTGTGCAGGGTCAAATGTATTTATTGGATCGAGATTCCAAGCCATCACAAGCGTATCGGCGGGTGTTTTTGCTGAAACTTGTTGCACAAACATCCCCATTGCAAGAACAGCAGAAACAAAAGAACTGCCCTTTTTCAATATTTTTCTTTTCACGTTCATAGAATTTTCCTTTTAACGTTTATTGTATAAATTCTCCATGCAGCAAAACGTGCTTAATTTAAGTTTAGACGAACGATAGGCTCCTAAAGACCAAACTTTAAAATCTTCAAGAACAAGCACCTCTTGCCAATGACTCCTCTTGTCTACACTTATAAGCCAAACTAAAACATACAAAGGAAAACACTCTAATATACAATGAATGCTCACCAACAACAGAGCTTAATCACGATATCATAACGCCTACTATTGAAGACTATAAAACCTGTATTTTTTCTATCTTGTTAAGCAAGCTTGTCTCGTATTTCTTCCGGCGTTTTCTATACCATCAAAGCACTACCCCTTTTAGCTCAAGTACCTTAATAACAACGAGCCTTCATAACAATTTGACGATTTGATAAAACAGAAAAATTCGTTAGTTTGCCAAATGCAACGACTTTTATTCCTTCTTCAAAAGAAAATTTAATTTTTTCATCACTCCCCGTAAAATAACACCCTCCAAATGACATCTCATCATCTTTCAAAGCAAAAGAAAATATAAACACCATAAAAAACTGATATCCCTTGTGTACCCCCATAACAAAACTTTCCTTCAACATCGCAAAACCTTTGCACCTTTAGCACCACTAAATTCCGCGATATTTGTTACACTTCGTTTCTTTATGTTATACTCAGTTTTTTAACAAATAAATTGACCACTTTCTAATTCAGAAAAATTGAAATATCGATCTTAACATCCACTTAAATACACCTCTAATGAGAATGAAAAATATCTTTAAACGAATGTCTTGAAAAGACATTCAACAATATATCACGCATTACCTATGATCTTCGGCGCATTGCAAAGCTTAAAATTTATACAATACGCCGAATATATCATGACGATGCCCTTTATCTATTGAACAGCATTGAAGACACTCTTATTTTTCAATTTTACTATAAAAAATATGTGGCGCACTATTCCAAACCCACTTTTTGATATCAGGCGTCATCGCGATAACAGTATATTTCTGAAAGATAAACGCATAAGGTCCTTTTTGCATCAATTCACGTTGTAAATCAGCATAGAGTTGTGCCCGTTTTTGCGGATCTTTTTGAAACAATGCATCCTGAACCTTTTGATTCATCGTTTCATCCAAATACCCATATTGCCAACTAGGATAGGCGGTATTTTTTGCCTCAAGCCGATTATCTGGATTATAAACAAGACGTGAAGCCATAGTATGAGGATCCGCAGAATCATTATTCCATCCGACAAAAATCGTATCAAAAGCCCGTGCATAAAGTTTAGAAAACAACTGTGTACCGGCCATCCGTTCAATTTTAAGACGTACCCCCGCCTTTGCGGCACTATCTTGGAGTGACTGAGCAAGCAACACCCTATAAGGAGCATTTGATACGAGAAAATTTGCCTCAAACCCATTCGGATAACCAGCTTCTGCTAAAAGCTGCTTGGCTTTTGCAATATCAAGTTTAAAGGGTTGCCCTTCTTTTTCATCTAAAGCCCCAAAGTTGCCAAGAGGAATAAAACTGGCCCGTGGAACACCAACACCTTTGAGAAGCTTCTTGCCAAGACCTTCATAATCTATGAGATAACGCATCGCCAAACGTACTTTTTCCTTAGCAAA
>NZ_JBHIOW010000032.1:0-7708 GCF_042195725.1 Bartonella sp. AP65SXKL | reverse complement strand
GTAGGGAAAGAACGTATAGGTATGTAATTTACGCGCATAAAGGCTTTGTAGAAATTAAATCTAAACTCAGATTTTCTTGGTTCTTATGTCATCTCTCCCTTTGTCCTATTGTAGCCTGTATAGCCAAATCCTCAAAACAATCCGCTAACTTTTTGTAACAAAAAACTGCAAACAATTCCTTGAACTCCAAACTATCTATACCACTAAATACTAAGGGGGGCGCATAGCTGGCCTAAACTCTCTTTACAGAAAACAAAAAAACAAAACGCTGCATAAGAAAAACTCAAATGCTTGAATTTTTTCTTTCAACGTATGCGCTGATATTTGCTTGCATATCGTCTTAAAAATCCATTTTCCACCAAGATTCGTCTTAATCTCGCAAAATCTAAAGTAAAAAGGCTACATATTTTTGATGTTTCCGTTTCGCGATAGTTTTCCCTATTTTAAATGCTTCTGCAATTTTTGTAAGTATATCTTCTGTTTCTAAATGGCGATCGCTAAAAATTTCCATATTTCGTACATTTTTATCTTCTAGCGCTTGCCATAATTTATCGATTGCTTGAAATCCCTTTGTTGTGTTTTGAATAAGACTAAGGTTTAAAAGGCGATTAATAGATTTGTGAATGTTTTTGGTCTCTGAATTGATAAGTTTGAGGATATCAGAAAGAATTTTAGCACCAAGTATAATAACAGTATAGACAGCGCGTAGTGTCGGTGAGGTCATGGCAGAAATGAGCGAATTATAAGAAAAATGATTTGGCTGTATTGCACATGGATATCAATAGAATATTATTCGTGCAGAATGTATCTACCTTACGCTTGTCTACCCCATAATCCTTTAAGCTATGAGACAATTTGCAACGGCGTTTACAGAGCAATCTTTAGAGACCGTTTTGAGCTTTTTTGCCGCAGAGTGTGTTCAAAATCATAATTGAGTGATTTATGGCGAAGTGTTTTGAGTGCTCTTGTTGTGCCACCGGTTGCAAAAACTATATGTGACATGGAAGCTGCTTATTTTTTCGTTTGCATGAGGCAAAGGCAAGAAGCAAAGGCGGAGGCACCAACAATCATGCAAAAGGTGAAAGCGATATGATTGTTGAAATGGCTGATAATCCATCCACTTGTCCATGAGCCGGCGGCTTGGCCAATATTTGAAATAACAAGAATATAACTGAAAAGAACACTGGCAGAGAGGGATGGGGTTGTTTTCCCTGCTTGATAGTATATTTCTGGAATCATGACAGATTCATAGACACTGTAGGCAATTAATGCAGTCACAGCGGTAAAGACCCCACCCATGAGGAAAAATGAGGAGAAACTTCCCATAAGCCATAATAGATAGAAAGTTGATTTATCGGAAAGGCTGAGATGTTTATTGATTATTCCTTGCCAGATACAAATACTGATGCCAACAATTGAAAAGAAAATTCCACTATAAGGGGCGAGATTGCTGTCAAATTTACTGAGAAGTGTTGTGGTGGTGATGAAAATTCCCATGAGGAATGCACAAAGCAAAGCCGTGACCAGCAAATAAGCAATAGAACGATTATGTATTATTGTTTTTAAAGAAGAAAGAAGAGCTTTTTTTGTTTTTTTATTCTTTTCAAGAGATAATGTTTTATGCGGGTAATGATAAACAATTTGAATGGATAGAACACAAAGATACAAACCAATGAGTGCAAAAAAAGCCATTAAGAAGGTTGATGCGTTGTATTTTATGGCACTCGTTGCAACAAGAGGGGCGATAACGACAGCAGCATTTTGAAAAAAAGAATAGAGAGTTAATGCGCGTTTAAGAGCATTTTCATTGAGATGTTCTGATAAAATTTCTCTCAAAAATGGCTTTGAAATTGCTTTCGAAAAAGCCATTAAGGTAAAAAAGATCAACCATGCAGAAGGTGTGAGCGATAGGATAATGCACACAAAAGCGCTACTCCTTAAAATAAAGGCGGTAGCCATTAAGAGTTTACGGGAAAATCTTTCTAATAAACCTGTTGTGGTTACCATGAGAATGCTTTCAAGGATTACCGATCCAGCGAGATAAAAAGCAACATTGGCAGCAGTTATGAGAGAAGAGTTTCCAAGCAAAGGGAGTACAAAGAAAAAGGAAAATTCAGAAAGAAAAACTGTGCTATAGATGAAAAAAGGAATTTTATTTTTGCCCATGGAATTTCCATAGAAGTGTTGTTAAATGATCAAAGACATTTTGTTGTATCTTTTGAGGAAGTTTTCCAGCCCTATTTCTGCTGTGCACATTTCGTTGAAATAGTATCTTTCTTGATTCACTAGCCAGTCCAATGCAAGAATATTGTTTTTTCTACGATGTTTTTAGAAATATCGAGCATGATTTGGATTGAGCAACAACACTGTGCCCGGATGTTCGCGCAACAATCGTAAGATCATTGAGACCTTGATCCTATATCTTCTCCTGATGGTTTTGACTATTTCTAATTCTTTTTGATAACCACCCAATCCTTTTTGATAACCAATTGGCATCCCGCACTCTTGTTCCTCCCCATTGCATCTCTTGCGAAGAGGGCACGCTAATCTCATCTCCATAGATTGTCAACATATGAATGGGATGAATGATTTTGTAACCTTTTAATGAAATTATATTTTTTAGTGGAAGGTTATTCATTCTCTTGAAATAGAGAAGAAAAACGATAGAGTTCGCTAATCATTTTTCAATTCTCTTTTAGCGCATGCGTTGATATTTGCCTCCATGGCGTTGTAAAAAACCTCTCTCAACAAGAGTGCGTCGTAATCGGGCAAAGTCTATCGTAAAGAGGTTGCATATCTTGGAAACTTCCGTTTCGCTATAGATTTTTTCCTTCTGAAAGGCTTCACCAATTTTTGATAGCATCTCTTCTGTTTCTAAATGGCGGTCGCTTAAATTTTCCCTATTCCGCTCATGTTTATTTTCTAGCATTTTCCACACTGTCTCTTCGGCTTGAAATCCTTCTGTTGTGTTGTGAATAAGTCCGAGATTCAAAAGGCGATTGATGGATTTGTGAATGTTTTTGGCATCTGAATCGACATGTTTGAGGATATCAGTAAGATTTTTTGCACCAAGGATAATGGCGGCATAAACAGTACGCAGTGTCGGTGAGGTCATGGCAGAGATCAGTGAATTGCGTGTGCTGCGTTTGTGAAGGGTTTCTTTCCCCATGGGCAAAAGATCATTGCGAATGGGAATTTCATTGATTTCTATGAGTTCTGCTTGGAGCGATTGTGCGCGTACAATTTGTTCGGCTGGGGTGCGTTTGCGAATAATCCCCAGACCACTTTGGCGATATTTGTGGTTTTCGGGGAGTGTTAAAGCTTCATAGGAGCCATCAAGCCGGTAGAGAATTTCTTCCCACAAAGGAGTTCTGACGCGTCGAACCCGCTGTTCGCCATTGAGAGCAATTGTTGTTGTTATGGTTGGTTCATGTAGACAAAGATAACCACCCGCGGTGATGTGTTCCCAAAGGGTTATAACAAATCGCACATCATCTGCGGGAGTACCAGCATCAAGCCAAGCAAAATCTATTGGTCCCCAAGATTTGAGCGTTTCATCATCAAGAGAGAAAAAATTCTCATGGATAAATGTTACAGTATCTTTTTCAATACCGCCTTGAAGCAGTTCTTGCCATGCTTCTTCGGCTGATTGACCTTCGACTGTAAAATCATCAATGGTGATAAGCCGAGGTTCGTAATTCTCAAGGATTCCTGAAGGATCAAGCAAAGCTGTGCGCTCTTCCCAGGTGGAAGATTCTAAAAGTTTTTTATCTTGTTGCCATGCTTGTTTTGCTTTTTGCAGTGCTTTAGCAATCAAGCGCGTACTATCACCAGCACCGATTTCAATGACTGTGCGCGGTCTTGCCATTTGAATAAGCGCATAAATGAGCTGTGCACTATTTTCTGTTCCCATGCCAGGTCTTATCAGCTGCATCTTTTTATCCTTATAATTTTACCAATCGTAGCATCCCTGCTTTTATAAAAAACTTTATTGAATCCTCTAGCGGATATTGAATACGTATTGGTGTGGTGGCTTGCTTCAAGAGATGTTTTGTTTTTTCATGAAGCCGGATTGTACGCCCATTGAGTTGATTAATGGCAAGACTGCCAAGAGAAGAATCTATGATAATACATGTTGGCTCTCGTAAAAGAGCGGTTGCATCATTTTCTGAAAATGCTTTTTGATCTGTTTCGATGAGACCGTGTCGTAAAAGTGATATCAAAAGACTTCCAGAGGCAAGAAGAGTACCATTGAATTGTATTTCCCTCAGTGATTGGACAAGGCAGCCTTCACGAAGTGCTTCAAATGTGGGAAAGTCGAATCCGCCAAATGCCGCTCCTTTTGTAGAAACAATGGTGATGGGTTGTATTTGCCGTTTGCCAATGAGTGCTGGTTTGTTTTTTATTATTTGTACATCTTTTGCCCATTGAACGCGTGATAAAGGATTGAGTTCACTTGGGTAGACAGCGAAAGAATTGATGGCTATGGGCGGCGTTGGTTTTTGCAATTCAAGTGTGTGGGAGCTCTCATGACAATCATGTCGCATATAGTCTGCCAGTTGCCACACATAGCCGCCTGTTCCATTGTAAAAGTTTAAGCCTATAGGATCTTGTTGCATGATGTTAAACCGGTTTCTATTTTGCTATAAACTAAATTTTGGGAATGGTTGTTAGCTCTTCCACACTCAAGAGTGGTTCATCAAAGTCTTATTGGTTGGTGTGGGGTTGTATGGGAGATACAACGATTTTATCGAGGGGTGATTGTCATGTCCTTTTGGGGTGTATGGTTTGCTTGAGAGCAAAGATAGCAAAGTCCGTTAACCATTATCATATTCCTTTTTTTTGTACGGCACTGTTCAAGATAAAACCTAATATGCCTGCGATCATTGTGGCGATGCTGATGATAAGGAGTGTGTATTGGGTGTGGTGCACTTTTACAAAACCTGCACTGATAAAACCAATGCACACGGCTGTTTGTAGGATGAAAATATAGGCGGGCATTTGACTGTTTCGTTGTTCTTTCTGGATGGCTTTCATCATAAAACTTGCCATTAGAGCATTTTGCACGCCGTTAGCACCTCCACGGATGAAAGATGATAACATCATCAACCATATGATATGTGTTAGGGATAAACAAAAAATTCCAAAGCCAATGGTTGCGGCAGCTAGTGATGCTCCCGCTGCATTACCAAGGCGGTGGAGAAGGCTGGAGAAGCAAAGTGGACCAACCACGAGTCCGAGGCTCGACATACTTGCAATCATTCCATAGACTTCTCCGCGTAAGTTTAGTTCAGTGCGTATACGAACAATCAGCAATACGCTTAGAGTGGAGGTAAGGATGATGGTGATGATGAGGGGAGAAAGAGCATAGACCACATTTTTTTTACGCAAGAGGCCTCTTAGGTCTAGCCCTTTTTTGCTTTGCTGTGTTGTGTTTGTTGTTTGCGTATGTATTTTTAAACTTTTAAAACAGTATATGGTGATCAAGGCTGCACAGAGAACCATGATGGAAAGTGCAAAGAGCCCTTTTTGCCCGTTTGATATTCCATACAACACGCCCCCTAACAGTGGTCCTGCAATATAGCCAAGATTACGAACTGTTTGGAGAATGCGGTTGATGCGATCTAGTTGGTGATCATTGTTGACCAATTCAGGCACAGTAACAAGCATAGCAGACCAAAAGAGTGAACCAGCACAGCCCAGTGCAAAAGAAAGGGCAATATAAAGCCAAAACTGGTTGGCGATTGCAGCTATAGCTACGAATATTGCTTGAAATAATAAAATAATGGGCACTGTTCGTGCAGGTTTGAAGTGATGCAAAAGATGCGGAGCAATAGGTCCCGCACAAATTGCTCCGATAAATCCTGCTAACAGAAGCATTGAAATGGAGGATGTGTTTTTTGCTAAGTTTAGAATAAGTGTGACTTGAGTGGTTTCATCAGCAAAACTGCTCAAGCCTAAAACGAAGAAAAGCCCTGTTTTGGACAAAATTATGGATTTTTTCTTTGTCACAATGCTCCCCAAGATGCCAAGGCTTTTACGGCTTTTAAAATTTCCTGCTGTGCATATTTATATGGGGTATCATTTAATTTTACTAGATCTAGTTTTTTTCCTGATGAAAGTTGAGAAAGGAAATGCTCTAGATGAGAGCTATATTCAAAGCTTGCACAATGTCCGTTTGCTGCGATGAGCAGTTCTTTTGTTTCAGTTAAGGGCACCCATTGCAGGGTTGCAGGTGGGCGAAGAGTGATTCCATTTTCAATTTCGGAGACGCCAACAAGGGGGCGACCGATGCATAAACGTGAACTTGTATCACAAATTAATTGAGAAACCAGCATATGGCGTTTTAAGGTACCATTTGCGATGGCGGAGTTTAGTGCAGAGTGTTGAAAAGCATTATCAGGGTTTAAATTTGCTCTTCCTGATGCGCGGATATCATGTCGCGTTCGATCATCAAGATGGAGTAAATGCGTGACATAATTTTTATGATGTTGTGCATCGTGTGCTGTTTCCCAAAAAGCAATATTGATATTTGCCGCGATATTTTTTCCAGTTTCAGCAACGTGGAAAGCATCATGGGGAAAGTAGGCAACACGGTCTGTACGGTTTTGCAGCGCAATTGCTGTTAATTTATGCGCTTCATATTCAGGATATTTTAGCCCTTGGAGGTCTTCTCGTGTACTGGGCCATGCAAACATTGTTTTGCCATCCTGTAGAGTAAAACCAAAATTATGAGCGTGATCCACATGTATCCCAACATGGGTGGAGGAATATCGGCCGATGAAGCAGTCAATATCTACGCGTCCACCAGGCCTAAAACCTAAAGAATGAGCTAATTGATCTGAAAACTGTTTTGCCACATCCCATAGAACAGGGGTTGCAGCGTATAATCCATAATACATGACCGCCCATTCTTGTCCTTCGGCATATTGGTCAACGCGGGCAGTATATTCTTCTATAGTTCTATCCGTATCTAAAACAAGAAAGTTTGAAAGAGTACGTGGACTCCGCACTCTATTAACCACTGTTACTACTTCGGATTTAGGATTAAGAGCTAAGAGTTTATGAGGATGTAGAGCGTATTGTCTTAAAGCATTCAAAACATCCCTTTCATCGAAAGGGATGTACGAAATTGACAATTCAGCTGCTTGCTTAGCCCAAATTTTTTGAGAAAAGCTCTCTGAAAATAACTGAAACATGCACTTAAATATACTTAATTTTAAAGTTAGATATGTAAATAGATCTGTATCAACAATACATTATTAAACTTCTAACGAACCATTCACATCAAGCTCATTTTGACAAATTTGAGTATCGTTACGCTGTGCATACTTATCAAGCATTATAGTTGGCACAACTTCATCAGCAGCCAATTCAATAACATTTTTTACTTTATTAAGTGAAATATTCATATATTTCCCCCCTTATAGTTGATAGAAAAACAATGATGACCAAAATAAAAAAACTACCACTTATTTCCTCTTAATATGGATTTTATTTTTGTCAAATGTTATGTTGATTGCAAAGAGCATTTTAAATAAGAGGGCTGAATTTTAGAGTGATTAAGAAGAATTTACAAAAAAAGCTGCACTATGCGTGCAGCTTTTTATGTATTTGCTTTAAAGGAAGACAGGTAGACGTTTTAAAGCATGAAAGTGTCCTTACGGCTTCTATAACCATAATAGCCAAAAACACTGGAAATAATGGC
>NZ_JBHIOW010000031.1:0-7842 GCF_042195725.1 Bartonella sp. AP65SXKL | reverse complement strand
TTTGCTAAGGAAAAAGTACGTTTGGCGATGCGTTATCTCATAGATTATGAAGGTCTTGGCAAGAAGCTTCTCAAAGGGATTGGTATCCCACGGGCCAGTTTTATTCCTCTTGGCAACTTTGGGGCTTTGGATGAAAAAGAGGGGCAACCCTTTAAACTTGATATTGCAAAAGCCAAGCAGCTTTTAGCAGAAGCTGGTTATCCGAATGGATTTGAGGCAAATTTTCTCGTGTCAAACACTCCTTATACTTTGTTACTTGCTCAGTCACTCCAGGATAGTGCTGCACAGGCGGGCGTGCGTCTTAAAATTGAACGTGTAGCAGGTACACAGTTATTTTCAAAAGTGGATGCTCGAGCTTTTGATACGGCTTTTATCGGATGGAATAATGATTCTGCGGATCCTCATACCATGGCTTCACGTCTTATTTTCAATCCAGATAATCGTTTTGAGGCTAGAAATACAGCCTATCCTAGTTGGAAGCATGGGTATTTTGATGCTAAGATGAATCAAAAAGTTGAAGAAGCGTTGTTTCAAAAAAATCCGCAAAAACGAGCGCAACTCTATGCTGATTTACAACGTGAATTAATGCAAAAAGGACCTTATGCGTTTATCTTTCAACAATATAGCGTTGTCGCGATGACGCCTGATGTCAAAAAATGGGTTTGGAATAGTGCACCGCGTATTTTTTATAGTAAAATTGAAAAATAAGTGTGTCTTTTTAGTGTTATCAAAGCTAAAAAGAGCTTAATCATAATTGCATGATGAAAATATTCTCCCATATAAAGCTCTTCAGTTTTTTTAGGATGAAACTGTGAGGGGTAGCAGTATATAATTAAGATCGTTTATAGGGAGCGATGAATATAGAAAGTTATATTGGGGAGGATCTTTGTTTATGGTTATAGATTCTCTGCATCCCGAATATAGACTGATGTATAAGAAAATTATTTTGTAGATGCTTAGTTTGATTAAATGAAATTGATGTCTAATGCTATGCTATTTAAGCAAAATCACAATCACTTTGTGTGAAAAGGTAGAAGAATACAAAAGGAAGAGATAAAATGGGAAAACAAAGAATATTGAAAAAAATTTCTATTTTATTAAGCTCAATCATTTTTTTTAATGGGGCTGTAACAACGGCATTCAGTGCCTCATCTAAAGATATATTGGTAATGGCATGGAATATTGATTCAATTAGTAGTTTTGATCCAGCGCAAACTGTTGAGGTTGTGACGAGTGAGTTATTAACGAATATTTGCAGCGCGTTAGTGCAATATGATGAGCATGATCCTACAAAAATTCGCCCTGCTATGGCAAAATCTTGGGACGTTTTAGACAATGGCAAAAGAATAGTCTTTCATCTTCGTGATGATTTAAAGTTTAATGATGGAAGGATGGCTACAGCGCAAGATTTGGTATGGTCGATGCGACGGATTATTAAATTAGGATTAAGCTATGCTCAATCTTTAATGGATTATGGGTTTACCAAAAACAATATTGAAACAAATATTCAGGCTCTTGATGATAAGACTTTACAATTAAAATTAGATAAACCCTATCCTATTCAGCTCATATTGACTGTTATTGGACAATCTTATGCTTCTGCTTTGCTTGATCGGAAAACAATTGAAGCACAGAGTATTAACGGTGATATGGGGAATAAATATTTAGCAACACATACAGCTTGTGTTGGACCTTATAAATTGGTGAGCTGGTCTCCAGGAGATAAAGTTGTGTTAGAGGCGACACAACATTATTGGGGCGATGTGCCTAAAATTAAGCAGATTGTTGTGCAGCATGTAGCGGATTCATCAAGTCAAAGACTTCTTTTGGAAAAAGGTGATGTGGATATAGTGCGTGATCTTTCTTCAGAGGATATTTTAGATCTTGAAAAAAAAGGAGGCCCAGTCAAAATTAGTCGTGTTTTGCGTCCGCAGATTATTTACTTATCGTTAAATAATAAGAATGCAATTTTTGCGAATGAAAAGGTCAGATTGGCACTTCGTTATTTGGTTGATTATGAAGGTCTTGGAAAAACTGTTTTGAAAGGGATTGCTATTCCTCGGGCAACTTATATGTCTTTAGGTGTTCCAGGTGCTTTAGATGAAAAAGAAGGTTTGCCTTTTCAGTTGGATTTGAAAAAAGCAAAACAACTGATTACTGAAGCTGGTTATCCTAATGGGTTTAAAGCTAATCTTTTAGTTGGAAGCCTTAGTTATATGTCGTCTGTTGCACAGTCTATTCAAGCCAATGCACGCAAAATTGGTGTTGAGCTTACAATTGAAAAAATGGCACAAAATCAATTGTTGAGCCGTGTACGTGGTGGAAATTATGATACTGCTATTATGGGGTGGGGGAGTGCCGATCCTGATGGACATCCTGCTTCATTAAATCACGTGTTTAACCCTGATCCAACATTTACAAAAAAGCACAATATGTATTTAGCTTGGCGCGCTGGGTATTATGATGAAAATATTAATAACATGGTGATGGATGCTTTGTTTGAGAAAGACCCCAATAAGCGTATCATGCAATATCGTACTTTACAGCATTATGTGCTAGAGCATGGTCCTATGGTTTATTTATTTCAGACATATTATACCGTTGGTATGGGGCCTGATGTCAAAAAATGGATTTGGAACAGTTATAGACTTTATTACAATGAAGCAGAAAAATAAAAAGAAGCATGTTATAGAAAAGGATTGTAGAACATGCTTAATAAGAGATTGTTTTGTTATATAAAAAAGTATTTGCTTTATGTTTTGTCGCTACAGAGGGGATTTTTATAATGGTTTTGCCACTTTCAGAGACTGAAAGAGCTGTATCAGAAAAGCAGAAAAAATTATTTTTATGGGATTTTTTATGCAAAGGATTGAAACTTCTTATTTCAGTTTTTATCACATTGCTTGGGTTGGTGACGATCACTTTTTTTCTTGGTCATCTTCTTCCTCTAGATCCGGTTCTGTCTATTCTTGGTGATAATATCAGTCAGGAAGCTTATGATGCAATGTATTATAAGCTGGGTCTTGATAAGCCGTTGATTGTCCAATATTGGAAGTATCTTCATAATGTATTTTTGTTTGACTTTGGAGATGCTTTAACTTCTGGGCGACCTGTTCTAGCCGATATTATGCGTGTGTTTCCTGCAACATTAGAGCTTGCAACCGTTGCTATTGTTATTGGCACAAGTCTTGGAATTCCATTTGGTGTTTTTGCAGCAATGTATCGCGATTCATTTATTGATTATGTTGTCCGTGTTTTTACACTTGTAAGTTATTCTACTCCAACATTTTGGCTCGGATTAATGGCGTTGTTAATATTTTACGCCAAGCTTGGCTGGGTTGGTGGCCCAGGACGACTTGATTTTCTTTATGAATATTCTTTTGAACCAAAAACAGGATTTTTCCTTTGGGATACTGCAAGCCAAGGACAATGGGAGGCTTTTGGTAATGTTTTTAGTCACGTTATTATGCCTGCTTTGATCTTGGCTTTCGGTGCTATGGCTTATATTAGCCGTATGACTCGTGGGTTTATGATTGAGCAGCTTAATCAGGAATA
The DNA here is from genome assembly GCF_042195725.1 of Bartonella sp. AP65SXKL. Lineage (NCBI taxonomy): Bacteria > Pseudomonadati > Pseudomonadota > Alphaproteobacteria > Hyphomicrobiales > Bartonellaceae > Bartonella > Bartonella sp. AP65SXKL. The sequence continues at coordinate 4,287 of NZ_JBHIOW010000031.1, read as the reverse complement.
TATCATTACTGCACGTGTAAAGGGATTATCGTGGGCGCGAACCGTTTGGGGGCATGCCTTTCGAAATGCTGCTGTTCAAATTATTACCGTTGTTGCACTTTCTTATGCTTTTTTATTAGAAGGGGCTGTTTTAACGGAGACAGTTTTTGCTTGGCCTGGTTTTGGACATTACTTGACAAATGCTCTTTTAGCCGGAGATATGAATGCAGTTGTAGGATGTACTTTACTTGTAGGATTTATCTTTGTCGCCATTAATTTATTTTCTGATTTGCTTTATCGCATTTTTGATCCAAGGACACGTTGAATATGACAGTAAGTAATCATCATAAATCGCAATCATCATCTTCTTTGGGTAGTTGGTTAAACGATCCTGTTCCAAACTCCATAATTCAAGCGAACATACAAAGAATTTATCACGCACTGGCTAAGTTTTTTCATAACTTTTCGGCTGTATTCGGTCTGCTTATTATTTGTATTATTATCATATGTGCATTTTTTGCTCCTTGGATTGCTACGCATGATTTTCTTAGCAATGATCTGGGGCATCGGTTGCAGCCACCCTCTATGGCGCATTATTTTGGAACAGATGAATTGGGACGTGATATTTTTAGTCGCCTTGTTTTTGGTTCCCGTATTACTCTTTATGTTGTTTTTCTTACAACAGTTATTGTAGGTCCAATAGGGCTTATTGTTGGAACTGTATCTGGTTATATGGGCGGATGGGTTGATACTGTGCTCATGCGCATTGTCGATATTTTTCTTGCTTTTCCAGGTTTGATTTTAGCTCTTGCATTTTCAGCCGCATTGGGACCAGGGATTGAAAATGCTTCTATTGCAATTTCAATTGCAGCATGGCCACCAATTGCACGTTTAGCACGTGCTGAGACTTTGACAATACGTTCTTCTGATTATGTTTCTGTAGTTCGCCTGCAAGGGGCCTCTGCTTGGCGAATTATTTTGTTTCATGTTGCGCCCATGTGTATTCCTTCAGTGATTGTACGATTAACTTTGGATATGTCTGGAATTATTTTAACGGCTGCTGGTCTTGGTTTTTTAGGGTTGGGAGCTCAACTTCCAAGTCCTGAATGGGGTGCGATGCTTTCTTCAGGGCGGGAATTTATGATGACAAATTGGTGGTTGGCGGCAATACCAGGCTGTGCAATATTATTTGCAAGTCTTGCTTTCAACCTTTTAGGTGATGGTCTTCGTGATGTATTGGATCCACGCAATGGGTAATAAATTATTAGAAGTAGAAGATTTACGTATTTCTTTTCCTACAACGCGCGGCATTTCAGAAGTTGTGCGTGGCGTTAGTTTTTCTGTTGGAAAAGAAAAAATTGGAATTGTTGGTGAATCCGGATCTGGAAAATCGATGACTGGGCGCGCAATACTAAGGTTGAGTCCAAAAGCAGCCATTGTTAAAGCTAAAAAAATGCGCTTTGAGGATGTTGATTTATTGGCCGCAAGTGAACCTCAGATGCGAAAAATCCGTGGGAAACGTATTTCAATGATTTTACAGGATCCCAAATATTCACTTAATCCTTTAATACGGATCGGGGAACAGATTATGGAGGCTTACCGTATTCATTACCGTGTTTCAAAAGCTGAAGCGAGGGAGCGCACCATATCTATGTTAGAATCTGTTCATATTCGTGATCCTGAACATGTGATGCGTCTCTTTCCTCATGAAATATCTGGGGGGATGGGGCAGCGCGTGATGATTGCAATGATGCTCATTCCAAAACCTGATTTAATTATTGCTGATGAGCCAACATCTGCACTTGATATTACGGTCAGACGACAAGTTTTATCTGTATTAGATGAACTTGTGACAAAATCTGGAACGGGACTTATTTTCATTAGTCATGATTTAAATATGATTGCTGATTTTTGTGATCGTATTTTGGTGATGTATGCGGGCCGTGTCTTAGAAGAGTTGCCTGCTTCTGATTTGTCTCACGCTTGTCATCCTTATACAAAGGCGTTGCTCGCGAGTTTGCCACGGCTTGATAATCCAGTTGATATTTTGGCTGTTCCTGAGCGTGATCCTGATTGGTTGTATAATCCTACGATTGTTAATGGCGTTGAGGAGGTTCCTCATGACAAATTGTGAGAATATTATTGATGTTTCTAATTTATCTGTAACTTTTGGGCACAGGCATAAGGCAGTAACAGTTGTTAAAAATGTTAATTTTCATATTAAGCGTGGTGAAGCTTATGGTTTGATTGGTGAATCCGGATGTGGAAAGTCAACTATTTTGAATACATTGGTGGGGCTTATTCCAGATTATAGTGGAAAATTCCTTTTTGCTGGACAAGAAGTTGAAAAGAAAAAAAGTAAGGATTTTTTACGCTGTATTCAAATGGTTTTTCAAGATCCTTATGCTTCGCTGCATCCAAGAAAAATGGTCCATACGGTTCTTTCTGAATCGCTCAAAATCCATGGAATGGATAATCAAAGAGAGCGGGTGGAGGATGCTTTAGATTCCGTTGGTTTAGATTCTTCATTTCTTTATCGTTATCCTCATGAGTTGTCTGGAGGGCAGCGTCAGCGTATTGCTCTTGCACGTGCTTTAATTATTGAGCCAGAGGTGTTGTTGCTTGATGAGCCAACATCTGCATTGGATGTGTCGGTACAGGCTGAAATTTTAAACTTGTTGAAATCACTGCGCGTGAGAAAAAAGCTTACTTATTTAATGGTATCCCATGATCTTGCTGTTGTTGCACATATTTGTGAACGTGTTGGAATTATGCATAAAGGGATTATTCTTGAAGAGCTTAGCAATGATGAATTGCGTAATCTACATGCGCAACACGATTATACAAAGGAGTTTTTTGAAGCAAGTATAGAGCCTATTGTCCATAGAGAGCAAAGAGCATGATCAATTTTACAGAAGAGAAAATGCAATTTTATTTGTTTTGAAGTTTCTGGAGATGTTTGGCGGCATTGTTAAGAGGGAAGGGGATAATAGGATTTTTTCAGTATGAATTTTCTGGGCAGTGTTTGAGCTGTAATATTTTAAATCCTATTAGAACTTCCATTTTGAAATATATGAGTGACTTATAACATACATCCCTTTGTTTGATATTATTGCATTATTTTTTACTTATCATTTTATGTTCAAAAGTTTTATTTTGGAATTTTAAGCATTAAATTCGTGAGAAATAACAAACGATAGTAATGTTGTATTTTCTAGAAAAGCTTCTCATTATTTTACAATATCATTTTGTTTTTGGTTGTTCTCTTTTTTACAGTTTTATTCTTTATAAAAAGAATTTTTTGTAAAAAACATCCAATGGTCAATGACTGTCTTCAAATATTTCGCTGTTCTCTATTTAAAAAAGCGCTTAAAAACAGCTTATAATAAACCAAAAAGGCAGCAATATGCTGCCTTTTTGTTAAATTGAATAGGCTATTTTTACAGTCTTGATTTTAAAACTGATAGAGTATTCCTCCTGAAAAGCTTGCACCACTTATACCAGTTTTTGAAGCTTTTGTTGATAGCTGACATCACCATGAAGGGAGAGGTTAGCGGACAATTGTGGGCCACCTTCAACGGAACTTCCCGAGGGGTCACATTTATAATACTTATCAATATGGAATGTCTGATCATCACCAAAGGTTTTGATTAAGTTTACTTTTCCATAGAAAGACATAGGACGGCTGTTTTCAGTGGCAATGGTTTTTGTCAAACGTCCACCAACACGGGATTATCCATTGAGAAGGATTTTGCATCTCAATGGTCAGATTATCAGCATCTTTAATGGTATCAAACATCAAATGTTGATAGGCAAGCTGTGCCTGCGGTTCGAATGTTACGCCTTGGATACCTGTTGCAAATTGTTTGCTAACAGTTGTGGAGATCGTCAACATTTTTGCATTTTTCAATTTTGCGGTTGTACTAATGAGGGCATTGGTGATCTTTCCCTTTAGGAAGACATAGGATAACAGCGTATCAAGATAGAAACTACTTGTCATGTTGTATGGTTCCATAGGTTGTGAGTAACCATTTTTCCACAGTACTCTTATTTGCATCTTGCATATCTTTTGGGGTGAAAGAGAGTTGCCCGTAGGTTCGGACAAGACCCAAATGTGTTGTAGATATTTTTTCCTTCTGCACGACAAGGTTAATAGCTCCTTGTAGAACAGCATAGTGAAGATTAGCACTGCTATAACCATATCTACTAGAAGTACTTTATCCAATGGCGCCTTTACGCTTATAGCAAAAAGTCATGATCCGTCATTGGGGCAAGTTGCTCTGGTTTTAAATGGTGAAGACGGTGTTC
>NZ_JBHIOW010000030.1:0-8265 GCF_042195725.1 Bartonella sp. AP65SXKL | reverse complement strand
ATAGACGACATAAAGCCATCGACAATCGAATTAGCCAGATCTTCGCCCGCTTGTTCCATACCAGCCTTGGCAGCATCAGAGAGCTTTTCGCGGGCAAAAAAGCTCTTTCTAAACTGGAACTTCTTAAAATCCCCTTTTTACACCTCTCTCAAAGCAAAGATAAAACTGCCAAAACACGTGAGAGTCATCTAAGGATAATTGCATGAGACCATAACAGCTATAAACAGACTCCAATATTTGTATCATATTATTGTAACGATTTACTTACGTATAAAAGAAGAAGATAAAATTGTAATACAACTAAAAGTTCATACGGTTAATCAAGAGAAATTATATAGCATCACAAAACATCAATTGTTTGAAGATTATAAGTAAAAAATTGATCAAAATAAAAAGCTTTTCTTATGAAAAAGAAAAGAGTTGCCCATGAGTAGATATTATAAACTCTAACAAAGGGCATAACTTGATAATTATACCGCAACAAACTAATAGAAACAGCCTTCTTGATAATTCTGGACAACATGTGCTAGCAAATTATGAACACACCCTTGACAAACTCCCCTTTCTTCAAAGATGAAAGCCTAAAAAGAAAAAATAGAATAACAAACCATTATTCTGCTTTGTATTAAAGCTCAGTTCACATTAAACCATTGCACTTATAGCGTATAACCTGAAATCTTAACAGCTTTGAAAAAGATATAAAAAAGATGTCTGATTTTTCACTCTATTTCTAAGTAACATTTAGACACTCCTACTGCTCTTCAAGTCCGCACATATAATACGTTTTTTCCCTCATGCTTTAAGACAAAGAAACAAATCCTATTATAACTTACTGCAACTTGCCGAAAATTGGGTGTCTTTCCCTATAACACCAAGATCTTTAATTAAAAGCGGTTTTCCTATTTCTCCATTATAGGCTTTAACGTGAATGGTCTTGCCTTTCACATCTATGAGGTAATAATCTCCATTAAAAAGCGCACCAGCTGTATAGATAGGGATATTTCCAAAAACCTTATCATTTTTCGCACGGCAATAAGACTGATAATGCGTGTGACCCACGAAGATTGCTTTAACATTATGAGAGGTAATAATTGACTTAAAGACCGACAAATCTTTAGCATTCTTTTTACGAATAAAAAAGGATTCACCATCAATGGAAGCAGCACGCGCATCATGAAAATTAATGATTGTCACTTTACCTCTTGCATCAGCAGCAGCTAAATCGTTCCTAAGCCAATCTAAAGATTTATTGATTTGCACTTCTGTAGACTGCCCCTTCAAACCAACCGTATAGCTTGGATAATTGTGAAGCTGCACATAGTGAACATCTCCATAATCCCAAGAATAACTCAAACTCCCCCTTATCGAGCGAATATTTCCACCCGAAATGGGAACCAAGCTTTCAGTAACATCTGCATTGAAATGCGATAATTGACTACGGTATTTTTTGATTTCCGATACCATTCTTGAAACTGCACTTATAGCACAAGCATCTTTGTAAAAGCTGAATTCTTGAGGATTTGTACAATTACCAACATTATTGGCATAATCGTGATTCCCTAGCCCCTCATAGACAGGTGCTCCAAGAGTTTTATAAACATTTTCATAATCATCATAGTTTTTTTGTTGTCCAAACTCCGTCAGATCACCATTGACAATATGGAATGCAGCTTTATGCGCTTTTATCACACCAGCAACCTGCTCATTTATCTTTAACCATGGCTCTCTGTTTGATATTCCATTGGCATCACCAGAGTTTAAACGCCACGGTTGCGGATCAGCCATAATGATAGCAGTATAATTTTTTGTAAGAGACTTTTCTTTCATCGACCAATCCATGAATGCATCATGATGAAGCCTCTTGTCTCTTTTTATTTTTTCAGCATCAAGATTAAAACAACCAGAGAGAGTAAAAGCAATCACGGTGATTACCAATTCAACTTTATATCTCATAAACCTATCACCATAAAAACGTTACATATTTTTTATATTAAAAAATTCCTCAGAGACAATTTTTTTAGATTTTATTGTCAAAAATATGTCAAAAATTCGAAATAACGAAAGCAATAATCCTTCAATGAAGGTGCACTTTGATGATATAAAAGCACTGTTGATTTCAAGCCTTCAACTTGAAGCATCTTCATTGATTAAGATTTATAAGCTTGGGCTCTGGCTCTTTCAAATGTCATCGATACATCAACAGCTTATAAAAACTTAGTCGTATACTATTAAAATATCCCCAACAGGAGAAAAAATGTATTCTTATACTAGAGCACCCAACTCCTTTGGATATCAAGATCAAATATATTAGAATATTATGATAAATAAGGTATAAATAATCAAAAGTGCTAGCAATAGTGTTTGAGTATTACCGTCATCACTTACTTTGATAAGTTATAAAAATGTAGAAGTATTACAGAAAATACTATTATTACTTTATAAAAAAATAATATAACTTATGTAAGTATTATAATAATATTTATAATTTCTATAATATAGATTTACAATAAATTTAATTATATAATATAAATAATTACAAACACATTGTGTGTTAAATATAAATTAATACAAATTTAATATCATTTGTTTTTTAATTTTGACAAAAAACCAAAAATATCTTACCAAATAAAGACAATTATCGAAATTAATAACAACTATCCATTTTCACTTCTTCTTATGAAGTTTGCGGGGAAATGAATATTTGGGGGCTCTCATAAGGAGAATACTGGTGTATAAAACATCCCTTTTATCATGCACGGCTGCGGCTGCTATCATACTATTCAACATCCAGTTCACTGCACATGCTGAAACTCTTGACGTTGCCAACGAAGAAAAAGATATATCCGGAAAAACGTACGAGACTATTTATGTAAAAGACAAAGGAAAAATCACCGGCAGTACTGTAACTGTAACTGGAAATAAAAACACAAATACAGACACAAGTAGCGATAAATATGTTGTAACAGTTGAAGGTGCTAACAGTGCGCTTGAATTAAATGGCTTAAATATTCAAGGCACTGATTCTGATGTTCGTTTTGGTATTTCTGTAAAAGACGGCGCTAACATCAACCTGACTGGGGGGAACATTACAGCTTCTCAAACTGGTGTTTATATTGATGATAGTAAGAATAGTAGAAATATACTACAAAATGTAGTGATATCAGATAATAAAAATGAAGCATCATCACTCCTTGGAATAGAAATAAACAACGAAAGTTTTATCACTTTAGAAAATGTAACAGTTAAGCAAGCAGAAACTGGTATACTTGCGGATGTCGTTTCTCAAGTTATAGTATCCGGAGGATCATTCGAAGGTAAAATGGATGGCGTATATGCTATGGGCGGCACCACCATTACTGTAGATGGCGGTACTAACATTACCTCATCTAATGGTAACGGACTCCATGCCGATGATGAAAATACCACCATAAAAATGACTGGGGGAAGCGTAACTGGAAAAGACGCAGCATTGTATACAAACGACGGTGGTCATATTAAAGTCACGGGTGGTACTCTAACAGCTAAGGAAGATACCACAAGTGCACCTACTACAGAAGGGGATAACCCTGCATATAATAAGGGTACTAAAATTGAGAGTGGATTCGGCGCATTGTCTCAAGGTGAAAACAGTGTGATTGAATTATCTGATACAAAGATCAATGATGCGACAATCGGGTTAAAAACACAAGAAAGTGGCGCAATCGCAATGACTGGGGGAAGCATTACAGCGTCCAAAGTTGGTGCATTCTTTTTAGATAGCAAGAGCAAAGAAAACGAACTGAAAGATGTAGTGACATCAAGTGGGAAAGATGATGCGCCACTAATCAATGGAATCAAGGCAACTAACAGTAATGTCACTTTAAATAATGTAACAGTGACGCAAGCACAAACTGCCATAGATGCATATGATTCCACAGTAAACGTCTTAGGAGGATCATTTGATGCAGAAAAAGCAGCAATATTTGCTCAAAACGGCGGCAACATCACTTTAACTGGTGGTGCAAAAATTACATCATATAACGATGCTGGACTCTATGCGGAAGGTTCAAAGTCCATCATCGAAATGACAGGAGGGAGCATTACAGCGAAAGAGGAAGCAGTAACGACAACATACGGTGGCCATATTACTGTTACAGATGTCACCCTAAAAACAAATGGTGATGGAATTGGTGTAGCTTCTGATGACCTTGGTAGCATGATTGAATTACTTGGAAAGACAACGATTAGTGATAGTGCAATCGGGCTTCAAGCACAAAACGGTGGTGTAATCAAGATGACTGGGGGAACCATTACAGCTTCTGCAGCTGGTGCTGGCTTCTTAAACAGTAACAGCCGTGAAAACAAACTAGAAAATGTGACAATATCGAGTGGTAAAGACGATGCGCCACTGAACTTTGGAATAAAAGCAGATAAAGGTACCGTCACTTTAAAAGATGTAACAGTGACTCAAGCAGCCGCTGGTATATTTGCAGATCATGATTCGACAATAACAATCTCGGGAGGATCATTTCATGCACAAAATGCAACAATATCTGCTCAAAACGGCAGCGCCATCACTTTAACAAACGGTGCAAAAATTACATCATCTGATGATGTTGGATTATATGCTAAAGATTCAAACTCCTCCATCACAATGATAGAAGGAAACGTCACGGGAAAAGCGAGTGCTTTGGTTGCTGAAGATGGTGGTCATATTACTGTTACAGATGTTACCCTAAAAACAAATGATAGCGATAAGTCATTTGGTGTATTTTCTAATGGCGCAAACAGTGTAATTGAATTGCTTGGAAAGACCACAATTAGTGGTAGTGCAATCGGGCTTGCATTCCAAAATGATGGCGCAATCAAGATGATTGGAGGAACCATTACAGCTTCTGCAGCTGGTGCTGGATTCTTAAACAGTAACAGTCATGAAAACAAACTAGAAAATGTGACAATATCGAGTGATAAAGACGATACGCCACTGAACTTTGGGATAAAAGCAGATAAAAGTACCGTTACTTTAAAAGATGTAACAGTGACTCAAGCAGCCGCCGGTATATTTGCAGAGAATGATTCGACAATAACAATCTCGGGAGGATCATTTCATGCACAAAATACAACAATATCTGCTAAAAGCGGCAGCACTATCACTTTAACCAATGATGCAAACATTACATCATCTGATAATGTTGGACTCTATGCAGAAGGTTCAAAATCCACCATCACAATGACGGGAGGAACTGTCACGGGGAAAGGTAATGCATTGGTTGCTGAAAATGGTGGACATATTACTGTTGCAGATGTGGCTCTAACTGTCACAGATGTGGCTCCAAGTGACGACTATATATCGTCTGGTGTATTTTCTGTTGGTGAAGGCAGTGTAATTGAATTACTTGGAAATACAACTATTAGTAATAGTGCACTCGGGCTTCAAGCACTAAACGATGGTGCAATCAAGATGACTGGAGGAGCCATTAAAACTTCTCTAGTTGGTGCTGGCTTCTTAAACAGTAACAACAGCGAAAACAAGCTAGAAGGTGTAAAGATATCGAATAGTAAAGACGATGCGTTACTGAACTTTGGAATAAAAGCAGATAAAAGTACCGTCACTTTAAAAGATGTAACCGTCATGCAAGCAACCAATGCCTTAGTTGCAGATGATCACTCAACAATAACAGCCTCAGGAGGATCATTTCATGCACAAAATACAACAATATCTGCTCAAAACGGCAGCGCCATCACTTTAACCAACAATGCAAACATTACATCATCTGATAACATTGGACTCTATGCAAATAGTTCAAACTCCACCATCAGCATGACGGGAGGAACCGTCACGGGGAAAGGTAATGCATTGGTTGCTGAAAATGGTGGACATATTACGGTCACAAATGTGTCTCTAAATGTTACAGATGTATCTCTAGGTGACGAAGATATATCGTCTGGTGTATTTTCTAATGGCGAAGGCAGTGTAGTTGAATTGCTTGAAGGAACAACGATTAGTAATAGTGAAATTGGACTTACAACAAACGATGGTGGCGCAATAAACATGACTGGAGGGACCATTAAAACTTCTCTAGTTGGTGCCGGCTTTTTAAACAGTAACAGCGGTGAAAACAAGCTGGAAGGTGTGAAGATATCGAATAATAAAGACGATGCGTTACTGAACTTTGGAATAAAAGCAGATAAAAGTACCGTCACTTTAAAAGATGTAACAGTGACTCAAGCAGCCGCCAGTATAGTTGCAAATAACCACTCAACAATAACGGTCTCAGGAGGATCATTTAGTGGACGTGCTGTAGGAGGAAGCGCCGAAACCAGCAGTACGATTATCTTAAAAAACAATGCTAACATTATATCATCTAATGGCGAAGGACTCCTTGTAGACGGTTCAGGATCTAAGATCATAATGACGGGAGGATCCGTAGCCGCGAACAAAACAGCGTTATTCGCAATCAACGGAGGGCATATTGATGCCACAGATGTTGCTCTAACAACAGAGGGAAAAGGAAGCGGTGCATTTGTAAGTGGCAATGACAGCACAATTCAATTGCATGGTGATACAATAATTAACAATACTTTGGACGGCCTTGGAGCAGTTAACGGTGGTAAAATCATTAGCGAAAACTTATCGATAATCGGTGGTGAAGCACTTGAAGGCTCCGACAACGAACGCACTGGTATATGGACATCGGACTCTGATAGTGAAGTTAGGTTAATGGGCAAAACAACCATTCAAAATGTCGATGAAGGGTTTTATGCAGACGGTGGAAGTAAAATCATTAGCGGAGATTTAACAATAACTGGTGGTGAAAGTAAACAACAAACCGTTGCTGTAAACGTTGCGGAACTTGGTAGTGCAATCGAATTAAATGGTAAAACAATCATTCAAAACTTTGATTTTGGTCTCACCGCAGCAAATAATAGCACAATTAAGATGACGAATGGTTATATTGGAGCAGCAGAGAATACAATAAAAAATAAAATAGAAGCAAAAAAAGTTGCACTATGGGCGGCATTTAACGGACATATTGATGTCGTGAATACTTCTATGATAGCAGGAGTTGCTGGTTTGCAATTTATAGCTCTCTCTAATCCTGATCTAGATTATCCAGATGATCCACAAAAACGTAAAAGCAGTGAAATCAATTTAACCAATGCAGAGCTTCATGCTGAAAATGGTACTGGAATTTTTGTTGGAGCTTTCACTAAAAATAACATTGAAAATAGTGCCGATCTGTCAATTGGTACAGTTAATCTCACAAATTCGGGAATCCATGCCGACGTGTTATTAGGGGACGGTCTCTTTACGAAAGAAAAAAGCTTTTGGGAAGAGGAAGATATTAAAGCGATCTCCAATGGCACCTTCACCTTAAGCGCTGATCAGTCTACTCTAGAGGGCAGAGCGAATATTGCTAAAAATAGAACTGTACGTTTTGATCTAAAAAACAAGACAACATGGACACTAAAGACCAGTACAAAAGAAAAAGATGCTGATGGCAATCTGCTTGATATTGCTCAAAGATCTCGTTCCGATATTTCTACGCTTAATCTCGATAACAGCTCTATTGTTTTTGATGGACTGGTAGAAGATCATTATCACACATTGCATATAGGATCTGGTAAACCAGATACGCAAACAGTCTACAACGCAACGGGAGACGCAAAGATTTACTTCAACATTGCTTGGAGTGATGGCGTAGCAAGTGCCGATCAAAAAACCGATAGACTTCTGATCCACGGTGATGTCTCAGGCTCCACAACAGTTTATATCAAAAGCGATTCAGGAGATGAAAGTAGTGTAGTCAATGCTGCTGATCCTTCCAATATAGGTGGCCTCTCGCTCATTCAAGTATCTGGAAAAGCACAAGAAGACTCTTTCAAACTCGTAAATGGCTATACCACAAGAAATCGTTTGCCTTATAAATATACGCTAACGGCCTATGGACCAGAGTCAAGCCACGGTACAGCCGATGTTGCACAAAGCCTCTTTGATGAAAAGAATGAAAATTTCTGGGATTTCCGCTTACATAAAGAAATTCTTGAAACGGATTCTGGTTCTGGTCCAAGTGTGATCGTCCCTGTAGCACAAACGGCCAATTACTTAGTCATGCCAAATGCTCTCTTCTATAGTGGATTAACGGATATGGCTAAACAAAACGCACTCTTAGGCAATATCAGAACATCTGTCTTAGGAAAAGAAGAAGAAAAACAAACCGGTTTCTTCCTCTATACTTACGGAAACACAGGAACCTTATCTTCTGAACGCGGACCTCTCAAATA
>NZ_JBHIOW010000029.1:0-8698 GCF_042195725.1 Bartonella sp. AP65SXKL | reverse complement strand
AACCCTGATCGCTTAAAACAAACCTATCAAGCTGCACTCAATGATATTGGTTCTGCGATAACAGCTTTCAAAAATGACCCTTCTTACTATCGCTCCACTTTAAAAAATCTTGGTGAGCGTCTGTCCGATCGTGTAGAAGATCTCACGACAAAATTTGATCGAAGTGATATCATCAATGCCCTTGTGACCGATGGCATGTCCCGTGCGGATGCACAAACAGCAGTAAACCGTGCCGTCCAACTCTATCAAAGAGCAGAGGAAAAGACCGAAAAAGCCATAAAAGTCCTTGAAGAACGGGCAGAAACACTCTCAGACAATCTTGAGGATACGATCAAGGGCGCCAAAAACACTGCGACTAAAGCCACAAAAACAGCCTCCAATATGGGGTGGTGGGGCTTTTTAGGCAGTCTGGTAGGCGCCATTATTTCCAGTGTTTTTGGCTATTATGGTTATAGAAGCCGTAAGGACACTTTCATGCTTTAAAACGTCTACCTTTAAAGCAAATACATAAAAAGCTGCACGTATAGTGCAGCTTTTTTGCAAAATCTTCTGATTGTCTTTTTGTATTATTGTCTCTCTCATATCAGACAACTTCACCAGCCCATCATCCTTAATACTCCCCTTTCAAAAAACATAAGGAGCTGGTCATTGCTGCCAATAGGCATTGTGCTTGTTTTAGAAAAGAGCTCTGAAAACTTCCTTTCTCAACTGATCATCAAGAAAAACTATACAAAGCATGGGATATCCCATAAACACGTAGAAGAAAATTGTACCTTATAACCTCTTGGGGAGGAGCATTGTGACAAAGAAAAAATCCATGATTTTTACCCAAATGGGACTTTTCCTTGTTTTGGGCTTTAGCAGCTTTGCCGATGAAACAGCACAAGTTACATTTGCTCTCCACTTAGCAGAAAGCACAGCATCTATTTCAATGCTGCTTTTTGCAGGGCTTATCGGAGCGATTTGTGCGGGACCCATTGCACCACGTCTTTTGCATCACTTCCAACCAGTACACACAGTCACTGTTGTTTTATTGTTTGAAGCACTTTTCATAGCCGTTGCTGCAATCGCAAACCAATTTTGGGTTTATATTGCCCTTTCTTTCGCACTAGGTTGTGCTGGTTCACTCTTTTGGTCCGCTATTCTTGTTGCGGTACCTGACTTCGCAAAAAATGATCAGCAATTAGACCGTATAAACCGCGTTATCCAAACAGTCCGTAATCTTGGCTATATTGCCGGACCACTGCTAGGGGGTGTGTTGTATAGTCTATCGAACGGGCAAAAAGGATTGTTTGCGTTGTCAATCATGGTTCTTTTTGCTACCTTTATCACTCTCTTCTGTTTTAAAAGTTTAAAAATTCATACACAAACGACAAACACAACGCAAAAAAGCAAAAAAGGGCTAGATTTAACGGGTCTCTTGCGTAAAAAAAATGTTGTCTATGCTCTTTCTCCCCTCATCATTACCATCATCCTTACCTCTGCTCTCAACGTCTTATCGATTGTCCGCATTCGTACCGATCTCAACTTAAGCGCTGAAACCTATGGGGTAATCACAAGCATGTTAAGTCTTGGCCTCGTGGTTGGTCCACTCTGTTTCTCCAGCCTTTTTCATCGCTTTGGCAATGCCGCTGGTGCATCACTTGCCGCTGCAATAATTGGCTTTGCAATTTTCTGCTTTTCCTTAACAAACTTCACATGGCTGATGATGCTATCATTTTTCATCCTTGGGGGTGCTAACGGCGTGCAAAATGCTCTGATGGCAAGTTTTATGATGAAAGCCATTCAGAAAGAACACCGAAACAACCAAATGCCTGCCTATATCTTTATCATACAAACAGCGGTGTGCCTTGGCTTTCTAGGAGCCGGTTTTGTAAAAGTGCATCACACCCAAAGCACACTGTTTATCATTGGCATCGCCACCATGATCACAGGCATATTAGGTTTTATCTTGAACAGTGTCGTGCAAAAAAAGGGACTTAATGATAGTTAGCGGACTATGTCATCTTTCTATCTAACCGGCCAAAACTTTCCATCTTCACAGTGCGTTCAATTTCACTGAGTCTACGTTGGAGACAACGGAGAAGCTCGTTACACCATTCGTACAGATCGGAATTTTCCCGACAAGTAGTCTTGCTTCCTTAAAACCGTTATAGTTACAGCCGCCGTTTACTGGGGTTTCAATTCAATGCTTGCACATCTCCTCTTAACATTCCAGCACTGGGTAAACGTCAAACCCTATACATCGGGATTTGGAATCTCTCCCATGTTCATGACTAAAGTGGTACAAATACCCGTGTGTATCTTACGTTAACTTAACAGATTAATTATCCGTAATTGCCTTTACAAGACACTTTTTATTTGTTACATAATGGGACACTATTCGATAATTGGTTATCAGTTCTTTAAATAAATTATATTCCCACAATCACCATAATAGAATGCGGGGGGGAGGATTGAGTGTGAGTTTACAAAAAGAAATAGATATCAAGAACCGTCTTTCGTTTTCTATAAGGGGACAATCGGAAAACTGCTCTCGTTTAATTGCGATGAAGCAACATCTTATGATCGGTATAAGTCCGTTCAACACAAGGTTTTCAGAAAAATATATCACTGAGCTCATATGTTGGGCTGCAAAGAAATTCAAAGATATTGACGTATTGCTCCCAGATATAGAATCAGCCATGCTTCTTATATTAGCTTCTGGAGCGCCTAAGGCTAAAGCAGAGAGGAAAACAAAAAAAGAGCTCAATCGCATAAGACGCATATTATATAATATTCATGATTCTTATAATTTAGAAAAATCATTTCGCATTCTTGACTTCTCTCAATACAAGCAAAATGAAAATTATAAAAAATTGAAATTAAAGGCTATAGATTTGTGCAAAAAAAAATTCAAAATTTCGTGAATTATGCACGAAAATGTCAATCCAAGCAGTTGAACGTCGGGCAAAAAGCGTGGGATTATCAATTGAAGAAACAAAGAATTTAGAAACAACAAATATTTCTCTTGAATATATTTTTGATGAAATCCCTTTCTACGTAAATAGCCCATCTTTACTTAATAGAGAAAACTCAGTTTTAGCCTACCATCGTGAATGGCCGGTTGGAGAATTGTTGCTCAATGGTGAACAACCTCTCTGTGTTGATAAACAACAAGGTCACGGAATTGTTTCGATATGTACGCAAACTTATGAGAAGAACCAGTTTATGATTGAAGATTCAGGGGAAAATGAATGATGCGCAACGTTATTAAATTCAACGTTATGGACAAAAATTTCCAAAAAAATCCATACAATATATACCAAACTGTACATTCTTCTAACTCTGTTCTTTGGGATGAAAATCTTAAAGCTTATTTTTTTGGCCACTATGAAGATGTCAGCGCAATTTTGAAGGATACCCGCTTTACAACAGCGCCCTTAGCCGTTCGAGCAGAGCCGGTAATGGGCGATCGCGTATTGGCACAAATGGAAGGGCATGAGCACCATAGCAAGCGGCACGCCATACTTTCAAAACTTACTGGAAAATGTTCCGCACGCACTATACTAAAATTATTGAAGAAATAATAGACCAGCTTCTCATGCCGCATCTTGCAAAAGGGAAAATAGATATTATAAATGAATTCGGTAAAGACTATAGTGTGCTTGTTACATTAATGGTCTTAGGCCTACCAATAGATCGCTACAAGGATATATCCATGTGGCATAAGGGAGTTGCATCTTTTGTCACCAGCCTAAACCAATCAGATGAGGAAAAAGAATTCAGCTTATCGTGCAGCAAAGATATCATCTCTTATTTAACACCACTTATAGAAGAATGGGACAAAAACGCATCAGAAGATTTAATCTCTGTTTTATGCCAGAAAACAAATGATGCTAATAGCATGACAACTTCTGAAATAGTTGCTCTCGTCCTTAACATGTTATTGGCCGCCATAGAACCTGCTGATAAAACATTAGCTTATCTTTTTTATCATTTACTCACACACCCAAATGAATTAGAAAAAATCCAAAATGACAGGAGACTTCTTGGCGATGCAATTACAGAAACACTGCGCTTGACTTCTCCCGTTCAGCTTATACCACGCCAGACCAATCAAGCGATAGAGTTCGCAGGAGTCACATTACCAGCCGACTCTCTTGTTTTTTGTATGATTGGAGCAGCTAACCGTGATCCTGATATTTTTGTGAACCCCAATCATTTTATACCAGAACGTAAACGGGGCAGTAAAACTGGGGCGGGTCTCATAAGGACCGCAAACCATTTAGCCTTTGGAGCAGGCGTGCACGTTTGTGTAGGTTCTGCTTTTGCTCTCATGCAGATTGAGTTGACGGCAAATAGACTCCTCGATAAACTCATTGACATCAGCTTAACTGATGGCTTCATTTTGGAGGAAGAAGGGTTGTACACAAGGGGACCATCAGCGCTCCCAATCACATTTATCCCAATATCAAAACCACAGCCATCACAAACACATGTTAATTTTTAAAAGTCTGGGAATGGGGCGGGGACAATATTTTAAAGAATATCAACAGGGGGCATAATAATGCAAAAGAGAGATTCCTATACAAAAACAGAAAGGTATGTCATATATACCGTCATTATTTCCAGCATACTTCCTCTGCTGGACGGGAGCATTGTCAATGTCATCCTTCCTAACCTTGCGCATTATTTTTCAGTCGGAGAAAATAATATACAATGGGTTGTAACATCCTATTTTCTCGCCACCGTTCCAGGGCTGCTAATGGCCGCTTTTGTGCAAGGAAGAATAGGTATCAAAAGCACTTGGCTTCTTGCAAGCTTCATTTTTATGCTTGGATCACTGGGGGTAGGATTAAGCTATAATTTTCCAACTATTATATCTGCCCGTATCGTTCAAGGTTTTGGGACCGGTCTTTTGCTGCCCCTTAGCCAAACCATCATTGCCTTACAATTTGGACAGACACGAGTGCGCCAAGCCATGGGCACCATAGCCGTACCAACAGTTTTCGCTCCTGCCTTTGGTCCGCTGGTAGGCGCCTCGCTTGCTCAGTATGTGTCTTGGCGTTTGTTATTTTTTATCAATATTCCGCTTATTTTATTGGCACTCACCCTTGGAGCTAAACATTTAAAGAGCAACGAAACAACAAAAACAAAATTTAACTTATTTGCTTTTTTAGCGTTTTCCATCTCCCTTCTTTCGTTTTTTTATCTCACAGAAGCCAGAAATATCAATAACCACAACACCCTCTTTATCCTAGCGCTTATAGCCGTGATATCTCTCATATTATTCATTGTTTCTAATCAGAAAGCAAAAAACAAATTAATCGTCTTTAGCGGATTTCAAAATGCGCGCTATACATTGCTCATGATCATGGGGCTCGTTGCTTCATTTCTTTTTTATAGCTTCCTCGTTTATTTCCCACTAGCCGTTGCCATGGGAGGAAACTATGAAAAGAGCCTTCTCATCATCGGTGCCCTCCTTGCTCTGCAAGGAGTGGGTGCGTGGATTGGCAGGAAATTTATTTACCAAAAATGGAAAGAAAAATCTCCCTTTTTCATGATAGGAATTGGTTTAGTGATATCAAGCTTTGGGTTATTATGCTTCGGCTATAATATAAGCATGGATGGACTTGGATTCTTGCTAAGAGGCATAGGACTTGGCATCGCCACCATTGTCTGCCTTTCCGCCCCCATCCAATATGTCAACAGTTTATACGTCAAAGATACAGCCGTTATCACACGCATATTACAGCAAATAGGTGGTGCCTTAGGGGGTATATTCGCTGGCTTTTTGATCCATTCGCTGACAGAAGAATCCCTGTCCTTAAACCAAACATATATCGTATTCTTCATATTCTCTATCGCTACATTTTTACTGTTTTGCCTAGCCCTCCTCTTATCGCGTAAAGAGAAGAATTCCGATTTATGATATACTTTATTTGAACTCCCTAGCCATAACATTGGCAATAGCTTATAAAATCATACAGCATTTACCACTTTTCGAGAAACCAACACACTGAGACCTTGAACACAACCTTCATCATTTTTATGAAAGAACACTAAATCGATAAGCTCCTTAAGCTCTAAAATTGATCACCTCCAGTAACGTACGGTGTTTGTAATTTTATGATACCTCTGTGCTTTTAGATCCCTCTAAAAACCTCTTGAAATATGGGATTTTCTGATCAGACCTTTGCAAAGATCCACGAAATTAAGCACGCGTTTCAATGCGGAATAGTTCCATAAATGCGCTAACAGACGCCCTACAGAACCAGCATAGAATATAGAACCCACAATGCCCCCAAATGCTGACCATCTTCTGCCACGCATCGCGATGCAAAAAATCGCACTGTATTGCAAACTTGATAATGTTATTCCCCCCTTTTCAAAGTCATTGAATCACTATGCTTTCATAATCACAATAGGTTCAAATGAAACTGAAGCGACAAAAACAGCTGGTAAAGCAGCATCTTCTCTCCATTTCATTGTTAACTGTCATAACAAATCTCCCCCGCTTTAATAAAAAAGCCCTCTCTCATTGAGAAAGAAATTTTAAAAACATTGAAAATCATGAAGCACGATGACAGACAGCAAACCATCTCTAAAAAGACTGTTTCTTGATTTTCACAGCGTACTCTTAGATTTCTCTAACATTTTCCTGCCTTTAAATTTTCCTTATAAGTTTTACGGACAAAAGAAGCTTTTCAGAACTCTTTTACACATAACTTCATTGCTTCAAGCTCCCTTACAGACACGATAAACGTTTATATTTTCATCTCTACCAAATACGCGAGATTAACAGCGGATATCACGAAAACAGTCTTTTTATAGAAAACAGTAAGCTTTAACGGAATAAACGAGATTTTAAACTAGCCTCCCGCATTACTCATTACTCGATACCGGTTATGCAAATAAAGAGCGCCATCTACTTTTTCTGACAAGCAAAGAACACACACAACATTTAGTAACATGCCATTATTGAAATTCTTGTCACAAAACCTTCCGTTCAGGGATTATGCGCATTGCCTACTTCCTTCTCTCCAATAAACAATCTGCCAATAAAGAATGCTATTGCAGTTACGATAATACAAAATTATACTTCTGTTCTCATTCTATATTTTTCGAATTATCACACATTATTCCCCCCTTCACTGTTATAACAATGAAAGGAGAAAAATAAAACACAATATGGCATTTATCTTTCACAAATCTTATATAAGCCACAAAATTGTTGCGCGACCTTCTATAAAAGGTCAGGCAATAAAATCATACTCTAAAAACCACTCAACATACCACTTTTTGATATTATAAAGCCATAAAATGCAATTATCATCTCCGCAAAAAATATCTCAGAAAAACAAAATCCCTCCTGCAACAATTAGGATACTCTCTCAAATATTACCAAAGTACTATTGGCCAAAGAATTTGGATGCCTTATTTTTTTATACACCATCTGCTCCTCATGAGTATCGAAGTGATGATGATGAAGTCAAGATTAAGAAACGACTAGATACAATCAATGTAGAATGCAATAAACCGCTTGAAGTCCTTGGTCCCCTGCTTGGTGATTTTTTGGACAGCGAGTTTCATAAGTTAGTCGGATTCATATTTCAAGACATACCAGAAGATCAAATGCTACAACAGCTTAAAGAAGATCAACGTAAAGTTTTAGAAACGTTAAAGAAAGATGGATTAGAATATCAGCGTGGAGGATATATTATCAAGAATGAGCTAACCTTCACACAAGAATTGCAAAAAGCTGGTCTCCTCTCGATGGAAGAGCTAAAAAAACTTATTGCAGAGAAAGAACTTTCAGCAGTAGAAATCGAAATAAATAGGGCATTAGAAAATATAGAAAAAGATCCAAGGGAGGCAGTTCTATTTGCAGCAAATCTGTTGGAAGCCTCTTGCAAAGCTTATCTCGACCACCATTCTATCCTATATGAAGAAAATGCCCATAATAAGCTGTACGCTTTATGGAAAGAAGTTGCTAAGAAGGCTAAGATTCATACTGATGATATAAAGCAAAAAAACTTAAAAAATCAAGATCTAGATAAAAATGACTTAAGAATGATCGCAACCGGTCTATCCAGAATCGTTAGTGGTACTATGAATTTAAGAAACAAGAAAAGTGCAGCGCATGGCCGCTCAGAAAAGGATTTTGAACTAATCAATCTCAAGCCTCGCCATGCGCGTTTAACTTTTAATGCCGCCCATTCTCTCTCAATTTATATCTTAGAGCTCATGGATCAGCCATAATAAAAACCATACACGACTACCAGCATTTTCTCGTGCCATTTTAATGCCTAAAAAGCATTAAAGGGGGGTGGCCGCTGCTTCTACCCTACAAAACCAAATATTTCTATAGCATGATAACATGAGTAGTCACACCGCTCTATGGTGTTCCTCTTCCCCACGTTTCTAGGCTCCGCTTCTAAAGTCAGTGGGCAATTTCTGTAAATGCAAAAGCCGCCCTTAAGGATGGCGAATGAGGATGGTGCAAAAGTATTGCCTTGATTATTTTTTTTAAGAACAAACTAGCTAGTGTACTATTTTTGGAAAGCTCTCGTGAAGAAATATTATGATGGAGAAGCTAGTCATTATGATAAAAATACAAGTCTTAACTCCCTAAAGAGAGAAAATCTGAGTTTAGATTTAATTTCTACAAAGCCTTTATGCGCGTAAATTACATACCTATACGTTCTTTCCCTAC
>NZ_JBHIOW010000028.1:0-8909 GCF_042195725.1 Bartonella sp. AP65SXKL | reverse complement strand
TCAAAACCTATTGAGGTTGAGTTTGAAATAACTAACAAGGGAGAAAAAATTACTCAGACAAACAAAGTCTATCAGAGCGAAAAACTGTTTGATCCTAACCAGATTGTTAGTTGGACAGTCAACAAGAAAAAAGTGACAGGTACAAATATTGAAAGAATGAAAACAGGAAGAGCACCTATAGGTTTCGATAACGAGCCTATTGAATTACACCATATGCTACAAACACATGATGGTCCCATAGCAGAAGTTACAAATGCGTTTCATAATAAACATCATTCTGCTATTCACATTAATCCTAACACAATGGGATCAGCTATTGATAGGGATGCATTTGCTTTGTGGAGACAGAAATACTGGAAAGAACGTGCTAAAGGTTATGAAAATAAAGATATAGCAACTAGAAAATAACAATTTATGGAGAACAAATTATGAAAACTTACACTTTAGATGATGTTGTACAATTAATTGATAAATATAGCGATAGTATCGATTTTGGCTCTACAGATGAAGCAGTTGATGATGCACTGATTGAAAAAGCAGAGAAAACTCTTGGTTTGCAGTTTACGTCTTCCTATAAAAGTTTTTTAAAAAACTATGGAAGAGGGGAAATTTGTGGTGAGGAAATATGTAGCGTTTATGATACAAACTTTGAGATTATTCGTAGTGATGATATTGTTTATAAAAACTTAAATTATAGAAAAAATGGTTTTGCAACGCCACAGCAACTTATTGTTAGTAGAACCGATTTTGGAGAGACATTTTTCTTCGATTATTCTCAATTTCAGAATGGAGAATGTGCACTCTATTTTGATTTTCCACCCAAGAATCCACAATATTATGCAAGTAACTTCTATGAATTCCTCTGTAAAAGGATTACAGATAATTTGAAGTAAATTTCTTTGTATGGTGGTTTTACTTCCAAATTGCAATGTTAAACCACCATTATTTTTTTCTTTTCAAGAATGCAAGCATCGTTAATATTTTTAAGGGGGATCATCTATGAAAACCTATACCTTAGATGATGTTGTAGTATTAATTGATAAAGTGAATAAATATGATGATGAGATTATCAATTTTGGCACTGCAGAGGATGCGCCTGATGATATATTGATTGAAAAGGCTGAGAGAACTCTTGGTTTACAACTCACCTCGTCCTACAAAAGTTTTTTAAAAAATTATGGAGGAGGAGAAATTGGAGGTTATGAAATTTTTAGCATTTATAACGCAAGTTTTGAAGATAATCCTGCTGGTGATATTGTTTATTATCACTTAACAGATATAAAAAATGGTTTAGCAAAACCACAGCAGCTTGTTGTCAATAGAACAGATTTTGGTGAAACCTTTTACTTTGATTATACTCAGTTTCAGGATGGAGAGTGTCCGCTCTATCTTAAGTTTCTACCTAGCGATCCCCAGTATTACGCAAGTAATTTTTATGAATTTCTCTGTAAAAGAATTAAAGAGCACGCAGGGTAATGACGATGCAAACCAAAGATGCAACAGAGATTTTAAAAAGACTTGGCTGGGAGCCCCATCGCGATGAAATGGGTGATATGTTTGCTTATTATCATCTCCCCGATCGCATAGTGCGTATTCATTATGGTGTCATAGATTATGGACGGGATAGTGGAAGATTATGGGTTTCTGTCAGTCTTACCACTGCCGCCTATTGTCTTGGCTGGGAATACGCTAACGGTAAGAAATCGCGATACCAATATGAGGATATGCTGATTTCTTCAGAAGAGAATTTTGGAGTTACAGCACTAGAATTTTTTGAAAACCACGTTAAGGTAGCTTTAAATAAAGTGTTAGTTTGGGCGCACGCACAAGATATTGAGAAAAAATTACGTGAAAAAGCTGCTAATCATTCTCTCGTTGCAAAGGCTCTACTCGGCGATACCGAAGCTTTAAGTAATTACAAACCTACATCTCAATTATATACACCAGAGTTTTCTGATTATGAAAAGATGACACAGGTTGAGCGTATGATCTTTTTTGCTGAGGCTTATAAAAATAACGAATTGGATGACATTTTAGCACGCAAAAAACCGAAACAGTGTTTGATGAGTCTTACAGCAGCAACGCGCATTCTTAAAACCCAAGGGTGGTTTGTTACGGAACCTGGGAAAATGTGGTTAGTTTTGCCCGACCGCTTCATTCAATTTGATTTTGGTTTTATACGTCTTCCAAATGATGATTACAATGTTCATCTTGAAGCAGAGATCTCCAACGAAGATATTTCTGTAGCTTGCCATTATATTCACGATAGTAGAAAATGTAGGCAGATATCAGCTACAAATATTTATCAGTCTTTTAATACGATTGGGGGAGGGGTTTTTAGTGGTGTTGATAAAGGGATTGATATTCGTGTAGAGACATTAAATGAGCAGGAGCTTATAAAAATTTCTGAGCGGGTGATACAATGGGCGCGTGCTCAGGATTTAGAAGCAGCGATAGAAAGCAAAGCGCTTGTTCAAAAATATAGCTCTTGTCCTGATATCTCATGGCATTTGGCTTGTTTAGTATTAACAGGTCAAATTGATGTCCTGAAATCCTATCAAAATGCCGTAAAAGCAGGTACGATTTCTGAATATTTAGATGACGATGATGTGGAAAAATATGTTAATCACGCTGTTCAATTTGCTGAAGGACATCTGACCGTTTTAAAGGAGCGAGAGGCGGCAGATGCACGTATTGGTGTACAATCTTTGGTTCTTCTTAATACAGTTTCTGAAACATTAAAAATGATGAACTGGACAGTCTATTGCGACAAAAATTATAATTGTAATGCCTATTTTATAAGCAAAGACCGTATCATTAATATAATGTACAGCCTTGATATAAAAGGAAAAACACCGATCCTTATATTCAAGGCTTCACTTTCAACACTTAGTTTTTCTACTGCTCATAGAGAGATGTTTCCTAGATTGCCCCAATATATAGCTCTCAAAGAGGCAGAAGAATTTTATACAGTTTCTAGTACTGAATTGGATGAAGGCAAGCTAAAGGAGATTTGTACAGATATACTTGAGTGGGCTGATAACCAAAACACCAACCAAATCATCTATGATTATGCGGCGTTGCTAACAAACAGTGAATTTTGCCTTGCAGAATTTCACCTTATTGCACTTATTTTGACTGGTAATGTCAAAAAACTTAAGTTTTATAAGGAGAGTTTTCAAAGAAAGAGCCGTCTAGGTTTTGTGGAAAACATCACAAAATATGATATTGAGAACGCTCTTACTCTTGCACAGCGTTATTGAACAGGTTTTCCCAAAAAGGCATTGATTTTAAGCTTGGATCCGCAAACAGCATCTGTTGCTTCTAAAAGAATTTCTGTTGAAGTGGCAGAGGAAGTGGATGAAGCAGATGACACTGATGATCGTCTCACCATGGAAAGTGCTCATGCACTTTTAAAAAGCTTAGGCTGGTCAACCGAGAAAATCAATGAGAATGACCATATGGCAAGCTATCAATTGGCTGATCGTGAAGTAGATATTCTTTATAACGACGAAATTGCCAAAGACTACCCGCAATTTGATAGCGCCTTTATGATTAGTACCGGTATTCTTTCCGCTGCTTGTAAATTCATTGATCCTACCCACACGGAAGATATTCCAGATATACAGCTTAATTTTGAAGCCAAGGGATTAGAAATCTTTGAACCAGAAGTCACTACGGATCGTTTAACACAGGCGCTTGATGATGCTTTAGAATGGGCGGTAACAGACATTGACCTTTCTAAAAGACTTCGCTCTGATTATGGCACTGCTCCTTGGAAAAAAAGCACTACGTCTAAAGCAAATGATACGGATTATGCTTTACTTCATCTTGGCGCTCTTGCTTTATTGGGCGATGTTGAGACCTTACAATCTTATCAGAAAAGCTTTACGGCAGGTGATCACCTAGGCTTTGACGAAAGCATCAACAAAACCCACCTTGAACGTGCATTAGCTTTAGCCAAAGAAGTAGCAAAGGTGAAGCAAGTGAGCTACGCTTTGATTGAACGGGTAGCAAAAGATTTTGATGATCACTCAGAGCTTTCTAGCGAGGAATAACCTCGCTCTTGGAAGGAGAGTTTATTTAAGTCTATTTAGAACAAAGAATAAATTGATTATTTTGAAAAAATTGAGGGGATTATGAATCATGAAATGGATAAAGAAAAAAAGTATGGGGGCAGCTGAGCCGGTGGAATTTAAAAGTCAAAAAGTTTATCAGGAAGATGAACTGTTTGAGCCCGAAACAGTTTCTTCTTGGAAAGAAGAAGGACAGATAGTAACGGGTACAAATGTGGAAAGAATGGTATCAGGAAGAGCACCTATTGGAGTCGATTTTAGACCTATTATGTTACATCCTGTGACACAAGAACAAGATAGTCCTCTCGTTGAGGTTCTCTACTCATTTTATCAAGGCAGGAGTTTGGTTGCTCCTATGAATCCAAAGACAAATTTTATCAGAAAAGTTATTTGTTGGATTTCAAAAAAAATTCCTAAGTAGGAAAAAAGAAAGAGTAATTATTGCAAATATTGAAATAATATCCCTAAAAGGCGCTCTCTAAACTTTAATGATCACCTCCTTTAATTCCATCATATATTGTAAATGCGAGATGATTGTACAGAGACAGATGAGAAAAGAGCTCCGTCAAGAACATATCTCTTATGATTTTATCAATCTCATCTCAATTCCATTGGCTATAGTAGAAAAAGATTGATCATTAGGAGCACTCATTATGAGTAAAAACACGCTGTGACTTATGGAGAAAAATTTATGAAAAGTTATACTTTATCAGATGTTGCACAATATGTTGATATGCATAGTCATGTTATTAATTTTGGTACTCAAGATAATGCCCCTGATGATGTACGGATTAAAACAGCTGAGAACACTCTTGGTTTACAATTTACCTCTTCCTATAAGAATTTTTTAAAAAATTATGGAGGAGGAGAAATTGGAGGTGAAGAAATATTCAGTATTTATGAAATCTGTGCAGGTATTCCTGCTGGTGATATTGTTTACCGAAATTTGCTCGATAGAAGAGATGGCTTTACGGACCCCAAACAACTTGTTATCTGCACAACTGATTTTGGTGAAACCTTTTATTTTGATTATAAGCAGTTTCGCGATGGTGAATGCCCACTCTATCTCAAGTATACATCTGAAGATTCCGAATATTACACAAGCAATTTTTATGAATTTCTCTGCAAAAGAATTAAAGAGTATGCAGGGGAAGATTCATGAAAACCTATACCTTAGATGATGTTATACAACTAGTTGATAAATAGGATAATTGCGATTTATTGCTTGTTATGAAAACATCTAAAAAGAGATTGATCATTATAAAGATTAGAAAAATCCCTTTTAATAGACCGTGTCAGTGTTGTCAGTTCTTTTTAGAGCCTATATTATTTTTTTAATGAGAGAAAATTAAAATCAATATATTTCAATAGGTTATAATTTTAATGATGCAACCTTTATTAAAAGACAGCCCATAAATTCAATTCATAATATATATTTCTCAGTTATGTGTCAGTAAATTGAACTGACAAAATAGATTATTTTAGTGAGTGATTAAAACGTGCTTTATGAAAAGCGTATGAAAGTAAAAACTGATTACGTTATCAAAATTCCTTTAATGAATTTTTATCAATTTATTTAAATAGATAACCTTATGATTTTAGTGAGTGATTAAACCACGTCTTAAAAAAACATGTGATCCTTTAAAGCCTTTCAAAAGAAACGGTTTATGATCATAAAAATGCTATCAAGATCATTATGGTTATGAGTTTTGAAGATTTTGAGTATTTTGAGGGTTCCTTTTACGCCCCTTTATATATTATTTTTCAATCAAAAAATAAAAGTTATTATATTTCAATATGTTAATGTTTTAAATAAACAACCCATATTACACACAACACGTAAATACAATCTGTAATATATATAAAAAGGATTTTTGAAGGTATTTTGAGGGTGTGAGAAACCTTCAAAACCTATAAGTAATATAAGAAAATGAATATACATAACTCTCTTTAAACAAAGCTATCATTTTAGATTACGGTATAACCTCTTAAAGGCAATGTAAAAAAATTTAATTCACTTTAGATAGGGTTTCTTAAAAGTCTTAAAGGCAATCCAAATAAAAGTATCTAAAAGTGCAAGTTTCTTCTTTTTAGAATAACGCATATAAGCACTCTTTTTAAAGATTGTATGTAATCAACTTAACAAGAGAGGTATAGATTATGGTTATAAGCTCTATACCCCTTGTGAATTTAGCATGCCTATCATGTGAACATGCTTTATAAGTTATTCAGTTTCTCTTAATACCAAATTTGGTAAGTTTTTTACGATTTTCATTGTCTCTAAACTTACGGTAATAACCCTCTGAAATAACTCTAGAGGGTAGGCAGGGTTGCCAACGGTTTCAACAGCATAGCGATTGGCATCATTAACAATGCCACTCTTTTTATCAGTCTTAACACATTGACGCCCCATAACCCATTCAAGAGCGGGCTTGCCATTGACGATATACTCATAAGCTTCAAGAGGGATATCTGTTATGGTAATATTGCTATTATAAATAACAGTGGTTTTATCTTTCTCTTTACCTGCTTTTGCGAATTTCATTTCAGTCACATAATAGAATTTTTCGAGATTAGAGATTTCTGTCTGTTTTGGATTACCCTTTTTAAAGATCACGGGATAAGGCTCTACATCTTCATAGTTTACGTGCAAATGACCGAGTTCACGCCCAGCTGTTACAAACTTCCAAAAATCATCAGCACTCTTTACGCAAGGAATGCGAGGTAATTCTTTGCATAAATTATCAGCATAACGGGCGCGATAATCTTCCGAATGCAAAAGACCGTAAACATAATAGAATAGATCATCTTTTGTTATGGTTTCATTAGGATAAGCTGCTTTAAAATGTGCTAATCCCGCATCTGTAATGGCATCACGGCGTTGTAAATCAGCATTGTTGCTTTTTTCTATAGAATTCGTAAATAAATGTGACTGGTTATTATCTTTAGATTTTAAGGAGGTAATATCTTCATAAAAGTATCTTGGAAAGCATTGACCTGTATCTATTGCGTGAAGGTTAGGTAAATCCTTACTCATCAAAACAGAAAATCCACTTCTTGCTCCTACGCCTGTAACTTGTATTACCTTATTTTTTACCGCTTTCCCTATAGAGAATTGTAAAACTCTCTCATTAAAAATGCGATTGTAATAAAGCCACTGTTGTGTAAAAGGGCGATAGAGGCTTTGAATAAGGTATTTATCTTCAAATTCGAAAATCTTTCCACTAATTAATTGTTGTTTAAGAGAACGACTCCAACTGATTTTTTTAGCATCTGAATTTACAAAATTATCTACAATTTTTGTACGTGTTTTACAGTCAGTGTGATAAATATCATTAAAACGTTTCACTTCACTATTATAAAAATTAATCATATTACGCATATTTTTAGCTAAAGCTTCACGGCTTGAGTTATATGCCCACGCATCACGGCTAGTTGAGATACCACAAGAAAACGTTTTAAAGAGCTTTTTATTATGTCCTTTCTTATCTCCTAAAGCTAGGAATGTTTCGAAACTCTCATCACGTTGATGTATCCAATCACCATGCTTATCTGGTGCAATTACTTGCCAGCCCTTTTTATCCGTAATGCCACCAACACTACCAAAACATTCCAGAGCTGTAAGTTTTTCTTTTATCGTACGATTATTACCAATATCATGATAGTAAATTTTACAAGGTCCAATAGCATTGGGATTTTTGATAAACAAGGTTACAGCAATACCAGTCATACTTCCATTGCCGAAAACATTTTCACCTTCTTGAGCAACTCCATTGCTTAACATATTTTTGCGAAGATCTCCTCGTAAATTGAGTACGTAAATACTGCTAAATTCTTTGGCTAAAGATTTTCGTAAACCATCCATTGTAGACTTTTCTATGTAACCAGAACCAGAAACAAAACCGATTACTCCAGCATTATCAATACGATCACTAGCCCAGCGAATGGCACGAATATAATTATCATATAGATTTCGTATAAGATTTGCATTTGACTGAGCGGCATAAGTTTCACGAATGCGGTCATCTAATATCGGATAAGGTGTATTCTTTGCATTATCATTAGCACTTTTTTGACCTGTTGAATAAGGAGGATTTCCAAAGATAACTTCAATATTCATCTTCTTTTGATGTTCTAAATATTCACTGTTTTCTTTAAACAATTCCTGTAGTAAGTTCTTCTCTTCAAGCATCCGAAACGTATCGGTTAAGCCAATATGTTTAAAAGGAATATACTCTCCTTTCATAAGACTATGATACGTCGATTCAATGTTAATCGCTGCTATGTAATAGGCTAAGAGAACAATCTCATTGGCATGGATATCATGACGGAATTTGTATTCCATATCCTCTGGTTTGATCAGTTTAGATTGTAACAGCCGCGTGATAAAAGTACCCGTTCCGGTGAAAGGATCAAGGATAGAGACACCCCGTGATCCCAAGCTTTTTCCAAACTCTTGCTCTAAAACATCATTAACGGAATGAATGATAAAATCAACAATCTCAACGGGCGTGTAAACAATTCCAAGCTTATCCGTGGTTTTCTTAAATGCCTTGGCAAAAAAACTTTCATAAAGTTTGATAATAAGATTCTGTTTTGCATGAGTTTCCGTAATGCCTGCTGTACAGAACATGACACTTTTGTAAAATTTATCAAGATCTTTCGTTTTCTCTTCGATATTTGTTTTATCCAGTTCCGTTAAGATCTTGTCCATTGCTTGCGAAATGGCATTGTTCTGTACAAATTCATTACCGTCAAATAAAGCTTCAAACACGGGACGCGTGACAAGATGTTGCGCTAACATCTCAATCGCTTCCTCTTGCTTGATTTCAC
>NZ_JBHIOW010000027.1:0-9068 GCF_042195725.1 Bartonella sp. AP65SXKL | reverse complement strand
TTTGTGATTTTTTAATAACTATTATTAATAAAATTGACTTGATAAAAATGGTAACAAAAAACCATAATTGTTTATTTGTTTTATGAAAAGCTGCTTTTGAAAACCAATGCTCGTAAATGTAAAAAACCGTTTTGTTATAAGATATTCACTTAATATGCATTTGCTTTTGATTGGATTGATAAAGCTACCGAGCGTTTTGATTTGTTTGATACGTTTGATAGCCATAACAAGCGTTTATAGGCTCTCTCATTCAAATGAGTGATTAAAGATCATATGCATCATTTACGTTCCTTTTGATAAGTTTTCATATCTCTCATAGAGCGCTTGTAATATAATACGTTTTGTATATATGTGTCATTACCTTGATTAGGGTTGATTCATAAGGATAGACATTTGAAAGCCGCGTCATATCATTTGACACGGTTTTTTTAAATTCTCTCTTTTATGATGGGTTTATAACCATAAAGAAGGCGCTCCCATGCCTGTTTTTATTCTGTTTCATCAACAATCTTGACAAGGTTATCGCTTTCATAAACCTCATAATTTATAGGAACTTCCCTTACTTTGCTTTTCTTGGTTAATTTCGCATTGCCATAAGCACGTCCCCAGACCTTAGTATAGAATAAAACCTTGGCATTGCCAAAAACAGCGCCATAAATTTCAGCACAACCGCCCACCAAAGCACCGCCATAGACCTTGCCATGTATTTTTGCACGACCATTAATAAAGGCATAATTATAAACCTTGGCATAGCTATGAATACGAGCCGAGCCAGCAACAATGGCACGACCATAGACCCTTGCATAACTAAAAACCGTAGCATCATAAGAAACATGAGCATAATCATAAATATGAGCATCAGCAAGAACGCGGGCAGCACCACTCACATGAGCATACCCATAAACATTGCCATAAACATGAGCATTGCCATAGACACAAGCATGGTCATAAATTTTTGCGTATTGAGAGATGAAAGCCTTGCCATAGATTTCACAATTCCCATAGACTTGACCACAAACTTGAGAAAAATGCCGTATTTTTGCATTTTCAGAAACGACGGCATAGCCATACACACAAGCTTTATCATAAACCCAGCAATTGCCATCATGGGATAGATTAGCTTCCTTTTCAATAAAGCCCCCTAAATCCCCCGTCTTAACATCATCAAAATCTCTTAAAGCACGAATGCGATAAAGAGTTATAATATTTCGAGTAAGTGCATGTTTGATTTTTTTGATTTCACTGGTTAATTCGTATTTTTTGCGCATAGGAGTACCCTCACAATCTAATGTGATAAACGTTTTCTAAAATTTGAAATGGAAAATTGGATTGGAAAGCAGGCGCCCCCACAACGCCCATGCTTTATTTAAGCAGCTTCATTTATGGTTTTGTTATTATTACCAATATCATCATAAATTTTTTGATTGCCATCAACTATAGCATTGCCAAAGATTTTTACTAAGTAACAAACATATACATTGTCAGAAACGACGGCATTATCGTAAACATGAGCAGCCCAATCAATACGAGCAGAGCCTAATATTTTTGCATTGCCATAAACAAAGCCCCTTACATAAGCATTATCAGCAATTTTCGCATTGTCAGAGATTTTTGCATCAAAAATGATATTAGCTTTATTACAAACAAAGGCATTGTCATAAACTTGACCACGAACGATAGCATTGTCATTAATTTTTGCATTGCCATAAACATGAGCATTTGCACCGAAAATCCATGCATCATCATTAACAACGGCATTGCCATAAACTTTAGCATTTCTATTAATACAAGCATTATCATGTATTTTTGCATTGTCAGAAACGACAGCTTCCCAAAAAACGGTAGCATTATCATAGACCCAGCAATTGCCATCATGAGAGAGATTGCTTTCATTTTCGATAAAACCACCTAAATCACCAGTCTTTACATCAGCAAAATCTCTAATGGCTTTAATGCGGTGTAAAGTATGACCAGCCACACAACGCGTTTCATTCGTAAATTCGTATTTTTTTGTTATAGGTAAAGAGACACAAGCGTCATCAGAAATTTGAGATGCAAGATTAATCGTTTCATTGTCTTCAATACGTGTATACCAATTAATAAAAGCATTCCCATAGACTTTTGCATTGTCTCTTATAACAGCCTTATCACATACAGCGGCGTTATTAAAAACATGAGCATGTTTGTAAACAAAAGCATATCCAAAAACCAAGGCATTATCATGTATTTTTGCATTGTCATAAACACTAGCAAAATCAAATACCTTTGCATTATCACAAACCGTTGCATTATCGAAAACACTAGCATAATTAAAAACAGTAGCATTATCAGAAACAAGAGCATTATTATAAACACAAGCCTCATTAGCTACCCAGCAATTACCATCATGTGATAAGTTACTTTCCTTTTCGATAAAGCCCCCTAGATCACCTGCTTTGACATCAGAAAAGTCTTTTAATGCCTTAATGCGATAAAGAGTTTTATTATTAAATACACGTGTCTCATTTGTGAGTGCAAACTTTTTTTGCATAACACTATTCCTTTATAAAGAAGATTAAATTTTAGAATGAGATTTTTAAAGAGGGGCGCCCCCGCCGCGCCCGTGTCTTATTTACGCAGCGTCTTTTATAGACTGGTCATTATAGACAATTTCTTTACTACAGACTTCAATATTATTGCGAACCCAAGTGTCACCTTTAATGACCGCATTGCGAAAAATCTTTACATTTGCAAAAATACAAGCATATCCGGAAATTTTCGCATTATCATAAATTTTTGTATCATTAAAAACACAAGCGTAATAATGAACATGAGCATTACCAAAAATATGAGCATCCGGATAAATACGTGCAAAGCCATACACATGAGCATTGCCATAAATATTGCCAGCCACAACCGCCTTGCCATAAACCCTTGCATTTTCATAAATACAAGCAATATTATTCACATGGGCATACCCACTTACAACGGCATTATCGTAAACCCTTGCATTGCTATAAACCTTGGCTTTACCGCCCACCCAGCAATTGCCATCATGGGATAAATTACTTTCACCTTGTATAAACCCGCCTAACTCACCTTTTTTGACGTCTCCAAAATCTCTTAAAGCTCTAATTCTATGAAGGGTTTTAAAGCCAACCTCTATTGTCTCACCTGTAAATTCGTATTTTTTTGCAGGCTCTTGTTTATTAACAGATGCAGTTTCATTTGAAATGTTAGAGAGAAGGGGGGTGTTTTTTGATATATTTGTCATAATTAAAACCTTGTAGAAATACTCGTTTTGAAATTGACACCCTTATAAGAGCATCGGGCGCTCAAAACACGGCTACAAGTCCGTTGCTATGCTTTTCCCTCGCGAAGGGTATTGTATGGCATAGCTACACCCGACAAAATTATCATATATGCTAACAAAAGCATAAAAGATAGTCAGTTTTTATAACAGGATTAGATTTATCGTAACCTATTCGCTTGTAGTTTAGTGTTTTGATCACTTGAGTATTTATATAACAAAATACGTATTTATTGTCAAATAATATTTTATCTTTTTTGATATTTTTTGTATTTTTTAAATACGTTGTGTATTGATAAATATCTTATGCTTATTAATTGCTTCTTTTATATTTATACGATTTCAAATCTATATTATAGTCTTTATAAAACGATTGCGTTGTTTTTTGAATCTATACATTTATAATATTTAAAAACGCTCTTATAATGCGTATTTTTATCTTTATAACCCATCAATTTTTTCACTAAATGAATTTAAAATTTTTTGTGAATTTGTTTATAACGCATTTATCATTTGAACTTTCTTAATAGGCAACGCGCTCTTATAAGCAATGCATTCATTTCCATTATGATTATAAAGCCTTGCTGTTTTTACGCATTCTCTATAGCTGTTATCTTCTTTATAGCCATGGCATCATTTTTCATTTTCATAAGAGAAACGATAAATAGGATAATTGCGATTTATAGATTGTTATGAAAATATCTAAAGAGAGATTGATCATTATAAGGATTAGCAAAATCCCTTTTAATAGACCGTGTCAGTTTTGTCAGTTCCTTTTAGACTCTCTATTATTTTTTTTAAAATGAGAAAAATTAAAAACATTATATTTCAATAGGTTAATATCTTTAAAACATAACTCATATCAAGAGTACAGTCTTTAAAGATAACCAATGATGTGAATTGATTAAAACTTGTCAGTTATGTGTCAGTAAATTGAACTGACAAAAGTGATTATTTTAGTGAGTCATTAAAACGTATCTTATGAAAATCATGTGATCCTTTAAAGCCTTTCAAAAGATAGCTTGTAACTTATAGAAATGCTATCAAGACCAGTATGGTTATGAGTTTTGAAGATTTTGAATATTCCTTTTGCCCCCCTTTATATATTTTTTTTCAATCGAAAAATAAAAGTCATTATACTTCAATATATTAGCATTTTATAGATGCAATCTATATTAAGAAACAACCTATAAATACAACCTAAGATATATTTTGAGAGTTTGAGAAACCTTCAAAACCTATAAGCAATATAAGAAAATGAATATATATATATAACTCTCTTTAAACAAAGCTTTTGAAAACAATAAAGCTATCATTTTAGATTACGGTATAACCTCTTAAAGGCAATTCAAAAGAAGTGTATTCACTTTAAGAGTGGGTTTCTTAAAAGTCTTAAAGCAATCCAAAGTAGAGTATCTAAAAGTACAAGTTTCTTCTTTTTAGAATAACGCATATAAACACTCCTTTTAAAGATTGTATGTAAGCAATGTATAAAGAGGGTATAGAGTATAAAGGGGTATAGAACCTATAGGTATAAGACCTTATACCCCTTATGAGTTATCATACCCATTATGTGAGCATGCTTTATAAGTTATTCAGTTTCTCTTATTTCCAATTTTGGTAAGTTTTTTACGATTTTCATTGTTTCTAAACTTACAGTAATAACCCTTTGAAATAACTCTAGAGGGTAGGCAGGGTTGCCAACGGTTTCAACAGCATAGCGATTGGCATCATTAACAATGCCACTCTTTTTATCAGTCTTAACACATTGACGCCCCATAACCCATTCAAGAGCGGGCTTGCCATTGACGATATACTCATAAGCTTCAAGAGGGATATCTGTTATTGTGATATTGCTATTGTAAAAAACAGTTGATTTATCCTTTTCCTTACTATTCTTAATTTTTGCGAATTTCATTTCAGTTACATAATAAAACTTTTCGGGATTAGAGATCTCTGTCTGTTTTGGATTACCCTTTTTAAAGGTCACTGGATAAGGTTCTACAGTTTCATAATTCATATGCAAATGACCCAATTCACGTCCTGCTGTTACAAACTTCCAAAAATCACCAGCACTCTTTACACAAGGGATACGAGGCAGTTCTTTAGAGAGGTTATCAGCATAACGAGCACGATAATCTTCCGAATGTAAAAGACCGTAAACATAATAGAATAGATCATCTTTCGTGATAGTTTCATTAGGATAAGCGGCTTTAAAATGGTCTAGACCTTCATCAGTAATGGCATCACGCTTCTGTAAACCAGCTGTTGTGTTTTTCTCTGTAGAATTTGCAAATAAATGGGATTGTTTCTCACTTTTTGAAACCGTAGCATCTTCATAAATATATTTTGGAAAGCATTGACCTGTATCTATTGCATGAAAATCAGGTAGATCTTTAGTCATAATAACAGAAAATCCACTTCTTGCCCCTATAGCAGAAACTTGTATCACTGTATTTTTGATCATTTTTTCTACAGGAAAGATACGAGGCATTTGATAAATTGCTTCATTAAAAATGCGATTATAATAAAGCCACTGTCGTGTAAAAGGACGATATAAACTTTGAACAAAACCGACTTCTTCAAATTTTAAAATATGACCTCTTGCTAATTGTTTTTTTATATTCAAACTCCAACTTATCTTGCTTGTATCTGAATTAACAAAATTATCTACAGCCTTTGTACGTGATTTACTGTCAGTGTGCGCATAAGCATTATTAAAACGTTCTGCTTCACTGTTATAGAAGGCAATCATGTTACCCATATTTTTCGCTAAAATTGCACGACTTGAATTGTATGCCCAAGCATCACGACTAGTCGTAATGCCACAAGAATAAATCTCAAAGAGTTTTTTCTCATGAGGTCTCTTATCGCCTAAAGCTAAGAATGTTTCAAAACTGTCATCACGTTGACGTATCCAATCACCATGCTTATCTGGTGTGATTATTTGCCAATCTTTTTTACTTCGTGTAATGCCATCAATACTACCAAAGTCCTTAATTGTTTTAAGTTTTTTTTCTCTTGTTTGATTATCACCAATATCATGATAGTAAATTTTACAAGGTCCAATAGTATTGGGATTTTTTATAAACAGCGTCACGGCAATGCCCGTCATACTACCACTACCAAAAACATTTTCACCTTCTTGAGCAGCTCCATTGCTTAACATATTTTTACGAAGATCCCCTCGTAAATTAAGTACATAAATACTCGTAAATTCTTTGGCTAAAGATTTTCGTAAACTATTCATTGTCGATTTTTCTATGTAACCAGAGCCAGAAACAAAGCCGATTACCCCAGCATTACCAATACGGTCACTTGCCCAGCGCATAGCACGAATATAACTGTCATAAAAATTTCGCGTATTCATTGATTTAGATTGAGCAGCATAGGTTTCACGAATACGGTTATTTAATATGGGATAAGGGGTATTCTTTGCATTGTCATTAGCACTTTTTTGACCTGTTGAATAAGGAGGATTGCCAACAATAACTTGGATATCTACTTCCTGCTGTTTTTTACACCGCTCTGAATTCTCAAACATATAGCGTGTAAAAAAATCTTTTTCTTCAAGCATCAAAAACGTATCAGTTAAACAAATTCCTTCAAAAGGGATATACTCTCCTTTCATAAGACTATGATAGGTCGATTCAATGTTAATCGCTGCTATGTAATAGGCTAGCAAAACAATCTCATTGGCATGAATATCATGACGGAATTTATATTTCATATCCTCTGGTTTGATGAGCTTGGATTGTAAAAGCCGTGTAATAAAGGTCCCCGTTCCAGTGAAAGGGTCAAGAATAGAGACGCCTCGAGAACTTAAGCTTTGTCCAAACTCTTGCTCTAAAACATCATTGACGGAATGTAAGATAAAATCAACTATTTCAATAGGCGTATAAACAATCCCAAGTTTATCTGTTGTCTTTTTGAATGCCTTGGTAAAAAAATCTTCGTAAAGTTTGATAATAAGATTCTGTTTTGCTCGCGTTTCAATAATACCCTCTGTATCATCCTTTACACTTTGATAAAACTTTTCAAGATCTTTGGCTTCGTCTTTGATATTCATCTTATCAAGTTCTCTTAAGATCTTTTCCATGGCTTGTGAAATGGCATTGTTTTGCACAAACTCATTTCCATCAAACAAGGATTCAAAAATAGGACGTGTCACAAGGTGTTGCGCCAACATCTCAAGTGCATCCTCTTGCTCGATACTGTCATTTAAACCGTTCTTTAATTCTTTATGAAAGGCATCAAAAGCGTGAAAGGCTTCACTCTTTTTATCAGCGAGTATGCTTTTAAGACGAATAATATGATTTTGTGCAATTGCAGCTACATTGCCAGCCCAATTTCCCCACTGATTAGTCTCTCCACATTTTTTGACAATGATGGGCTTAATAGCACGCGATAATTCATCAACATAAAACTCGAATTCTTTTTGTCCTCCATATTTATAAGAGCTTTCACTTGCTACTGAACCAATATGAAGCCCAGCACTTTCCGATTTCGCGTGGAAAGAGAGTTCGTCAACAACTGCGGTCATTGCTTGTAAAGCAGGGTCAAAAGTGACCCCTACAATCTCAAACACATGACGAACATCTTGGTCCAGCTCTAAGGCTTTTATTTTGTTTTTAAAGTTGTCATCATGAGCACGCAAAGCATTGAGAACTTGCCAGATGACATCATACTTTGTATTGTTTTCTAAAGCCTGTTGTGGTGGAATATTAAAGGGAATACCAACGGGTAAAATAATGTAGCCTGTTGTTTTACCTTCTGCTCGGCGCATCACACGCCCCACAGCCTGTATCACATCCACATGACTTTTACGCGGGTGTAAAAACATAACCGCATCAAGAGCAGGGACATCGACTCCTTCAGAGAGACATCGGACATTGGTTAACACACGGCAGTTATTCTCATCTGTCTCTTCTTTAAGCCAATCAAGTAATTTATTACGATTTTTGCCATTAAAAGATCCATCAATGTGCTTAACATCAAAGATAAGAGAAGTCTTACTTTCGGGAACAAATTTATGATATTCATCAATGGCG
Organism: Bartonella sp. AP65SXKL; assembly: GCF_042195725.1. Lineage (NCBI taxonomy): Bacteria > Pseudomonadati > Pseudomonadota > Alphaproteobacteria > Hyphomicrobiales > Bartonellaceae > Bartonella > Bartonella sp. AP65SXKL. Next base: position 728 of record NZ_JBHIOW010000027.1, on the reverse strand, counting down.
TCATTGAATAGTTCGCTAACTAATTGAGACGTCTTGATATTTTTACAAAAAGCCAGAGAACGACGCATAGGTTTTATGCCATCTTCTTCCTTCTTTTCTATTTGGGAAAGTGCTTTGTAGCAGCCAATGATTTTAGTTGTATCATCAAGAATAAGTTCGGAATTTTTATCTTTAAGGCGTTTCTGAATCGTTGCGTTAATAATTGCTTCATCAACAGCCAAGACGATAACTTTATAGGGTGTTAAAAGTTTATCTTTTAGAGCTTTTGAAAAAGTATACGTGTAAAGATTTTTTCCATAGAGCTCTTCATCATCCATGGACGCCAGAACAGCATCAGATGCGTCAGCCTTCTTTTTCAGCTTGTCGGTAAAGATCTTAGGGGTTGCCGTCATGTACAGACGTTTTTTGCCCCGAATGATGCTGTTATCATGAACCTTGATAAATTCAGATTCACGCTTGTCTGTTCCTAACACAGCTCCAGTGGTACGGTGTGCTTCATCACAGATGATCAGATCAAATTCGGGTAAATCATACTTTTTTTGCGCATCCGAAATCACTTGGATTGAATGGTAAGTGGAAAACACCACGGTCATCAGATCATGTGAAACCTTACCCGCTTTACTAGCCAGTTCTTTTGCATCCGTGGTAGCCGGCAAGGCAAGATCAGAGCTATCAAATTCAAGAGCATCATTTTTATTATTCTTACGACGTTTTCCTACTTGTGTATC
>NZ_JBHIOW010000026.1:0-9405 GCF_042195725.1 Bartonella sp. AP65SXKL | reverse complement strand
GGATCTTTCAAGATATTCTTGTAAAGTTCGTATTTTGCACGCGCCTTAATCAAATCAAACGCGTGCACAAACCATGGGTGCTCCTCATCGACACTCTCTATCTCTACAAGGCATTGATTTATAATGATAATCTATCGTTATTCATATTGAATGAGAGTCCCGAATAACCTAAGATTGTCTCATTTTAAATCAGTTTATATTGCTTCAATCAAAACCACTCATTTGCACATAACAAGTGGGATGAATGTGTGGATCAAATTTATATAAGAAAGGAGTAAAAAATGGCTCTTATGAACCGTCTTAATGCAAGATCTGTCGCAACATTGGGGGCTGGCAAATATAATGATGGTGCTGGCTTGTTACTTCATAAGCGTAAAGATGGAGGTGCTCAATGGATTTTACGGTATACCCTTCACGGACGTCGTCGTGAAATGGGCTTGGGAGCGTTGCGAGATGTCTCTTTAAAACAAGCCCGTGAATTGGCAACTGGGTGGCGTTCGGTTTTACGTGAGGGGCGTGACCCCATTAAAGAACGCAATAAACAAAAGCGTGAGGCAATAAGCAATCTTCATTACTTAAAAGATATTGCCGTAGATGCTTTTGAAAGTCGGAAAGCTGAATTAAAAGATGATGGTAAGGCTTGTGATTGGTTTTCACCTTTACGTCTTTATATTCTCCCTAAATTAGGCTGTCTACCCGTTTCAGAGATTACTCAAACAGAGATACGCAATACTCTTGCCCCTATTTGGCATACAAAAGCTGCAACAGCAGAGAAAGCATTGATACGTCTTAATCTTTGTCTTAAACATGCGGCTGCATTAGGTTTGAATGTTGATTTACAAGCAACAGAAAAAGCACGCGCGCTCTTAGGCAAACAACGCCATAAAACGCAAAATTTTCCAGCTATGGATTGGAGAAAGGTTCCGGCTTTTTATAAAACACTTTGCGAAACAACAACAATGACACAACTGGCTTTACGTTTGCTTATTCTGACAGGCGTTCGTACTTTTCCTTTATGTCATATCCATAAAGATCAAGTTGATGGGGATATATGGACTATCCCTGCTGAAAATATGAAAGGAAAGCGTGATACAACAAAAGAGTTTCGCGTGCCTCTATCATCTGAAGCATTAGACATTTTAAAACAAGCGCGCCTTTTATCACGCAATGATTTCTTCTTTTCTGCAACAGGTCGCGGTCCCCTCGCGCATAGGTGTATGGCTCAATATATGAAACGTATTGGACTTGAAGCCTGCCCGCATGGCTTTCGCTCTAGTTTACGCAATTGGCTTGCTGAAACAACCGATGCCCCCTATGAGGTCGCTGAAACCATTCTAAGTCATACAGTAGGAGGTAAAGTAGAGCGTGCCTATCGTCGGACTGACTATTTAGAACAGCGCCGCGTTTATATGGATAAATGGGCGGCTTATGTCACGGGTCAATCTTAAGATATGGGGTAATTTACCCCATGATCTGTGGATAACTTTAGCTCTCTTCTCTCTCATTTTTTCTCAATAAGAGTCATAAATTATCACATCAGAAAAACTATGATAAAATATTGTTTTCTATAAATAAAATACCTTCAAAAATGAACCAAAATGTGCTTAATAAATAGGCATGATTTATTTCCATTTTTATAGTGAAAGGATTTTAGAATGACAGAAAATGATATTCTTTTAACAGACCGTGAAAGTGCAAAATTGCTTCATATGAGTGTCTCAACTTTCCGCCGTCATGTGACCAATGGCTCTCTCCCAAAACCTTTAAAATTTGGTTTTTTATCCCGTTGGTTACAATCGGATCTTTTGAATGTAATCGAACAAGCAAAACAGCAACGTTATAACGACGCGGCATAAAAAGAAAACCTTGTCACGTAAGGACGGACAAGGCTTTCTCAAACTCATCACCCTAGAGATAGCACAATCCGTCCTATGACGCAACGTTATAGGATTTACAATGATGTGTTCTTTTAAGAATGCGCAAGGTATCACACGTGCCTTGCGCGGGGTTTGGCATGGGCGTTATGGAACAGCCCGTTGCCCTGCTCATGATGATAGGCTGCCTAGCTTATCCCTTGCCAATGGACATGATGGGCGTTTATTGCTCTATTGTTATTCTGGCTGCTCTTTTAGAGAGATCATACAAGCGCTTATTAGAATTAGATTGCTTGGAAAACAAGCTTATGATCAGACGCTCTCTTTCTCCAAACAGTTTTGTGCTGATCTCAAACGAGCAAAACAGAAAGCAGAGAGAGCAAAAGCAATTTGGCAACAAAGCCAACCTATTAAAAACACTTTAGCAGAAACCTATTTACGTATGCGGGGTATTACATGTGATTTGCCTCCTGATTTACGCTTTTACGACAAATGTTCGCACCCCTCTGGGGTTACACTGACCGCGTTGGTGGCTCTTGTTAAGGGCGCTGGCTCTTTCGCCATTCATAGAACCTTTTTACAAGCCAATGGTTGCAAAACAGACCAAAAACCAGCAAAAGCCATGTTGGGATCTGTAACAGGTGGTGGGGTGCATTTAAGCCAAGCCAATCCAAAACATAAGGAATTATTTAACAAACTTTAGAGCTTTTATGCTGTTACAACTATCTTCGTGAAATTTATGAAGACAAAACCCAAAAGGCGGTCGGCCTACAAAACGCTATGAATAGCTCACCTTGGTGAAAAATCATAGGACCACACAATAGAGAAATCTCTTTTGACAGTTTTTCAAGCCAATCGCTCAACGCTCTTTTTAGTGACATTCTCTTCATTGCTCTTTTTTCAAAGAAAATGATCAGAGTTCTTCTTACAAAGAGTTTTGTTGCTTTTGGAGAGTTATTCCAATGTTTATGTTATTTTTTTAATAATAAAAAATAAAAAACATTATATTTTAATATTTTTGTTTAGGATCTTGAGCTACTCTATGGAAATTTCTATTTTTGTAAAAAATCCAAACGTGAAACAGCATGGTAAAATATATTTTTATGACGTTGGTGATGATCTCAAGAGAAAAGAAAAAAACCTTACGATAATAGGAGTCATTTGGGAGTATTGATGGTATTAAGTGAATATCAGCTACAATATCATTGGGATTTATATTACTCGTAATTGGCATTTTGGATGCATGGCTCATTTGTTCTGCGAATTATTGGACTTGAATGTTTAATCTATAAAGCCCAGTATTGATGATATTAGAATAAAAGCCATCTTGATTTGTAAGTTTAATCGAATGCAAATTGAGAACATTCGATATAATAACAAGCGTATGCTTCTTAGCTAGCCCCTTTTAAGTAAGATAATAAGTCCACCTGCCATACTGTTTTGATTGGGGTTGAGCTCAGCTTTATAATAAACATCAAGCTTAAAAATACCGTTCGCTTATTTTGAGTTACATCAAACTGAAATACCTATAATTCTTTCTCATCAAAAATCTTGAATAAAAAAGGCAAGTTGCTGCTTAAATTACTGCTAATATCAAAAAAATCAAAGCCAATTTTGCCACCATCTTTGACACTTTTAGTATATAAGATCCCGATACATGAGACAAGCACCATATCGTTCTTCCATCGGTATGTCCTATATCTATTCACGAAACATAGCTGCTTCAGAGTGGGAAATACTATATATTTGTAGCAATTTCTTTTAATTGATTCATATCAAAATACAAATCCGATACCTTTTGGCAAAATTTATCAAGATAAATAAACAATTCATCAGAGAGAGATATCTTTTTTTCTCGAATTCTCATTAAATCCTCAGTTTTATTATTTAACGGATGCGCTTCAAAATTACTTGCACGATTTCCTGCTAATTTGGTAGGCATATAATGATTTATGATGTTACAAAAACTACAATCTAAAGGGCCTGAAACATTACTTCCAACCATACCAACGTAGTTATTTTTATTCTCAAAACACTTATATAATTCTTTAATATTACTTGCAAATGGCTTATAGACAAAAGCATTATAGCCATATTCGTGAATTTTTTCATAACCACATTTCACGAATGTCTCATCAGCGATATTTAAGAAACCCAAATCTGGAATTTTTGAAGGAAATTTCACAGGCTGTTCTATTCCAAACAAATTATTCTTATCTATCCTATCAATAAAATAATTCCACTGCTCAAAATTAATACTTGCATTGAAATCAATAATAAATTTTACATTTTTGTTTTCATTAACAATTGCAATTGTATCATCCAAATACTGATTCGATGATTTCAATTTTATCAAATCGTAATTACGTATCTCATCATCAATAATTGCACCTATTCCTATCGTTTTAATAGATTTCATTAATCCAGAATTAATAATTTTAGCCATTTCAACTTTTTTAAAAAAATCTTCCAACCCAAAGAAATAGCTTAAAGAATTTGCAAAGTGTTTACTTTTATTTATTGATCGTTCATTTACAGATTTTATAAAATCGTCCGGCATTTCTCCGTGACTAGGTGACAATGGCAACTCCATAGCAAAGGGCGAAATAACTTTATCCTGAGCAGTAAATAAAATTATCAGTTCTGTTTTTTCAACTAACACACCAGAAGAACTGTGAAAAGAATCCGATAGTTTATATTTATTGGTGTAAACTCTGATGCGTATATCCATATTTTATCTCACAGCCAGAAAAAAAATCCCGTATCATATTTAACTGAAATCTATTCTCATACTTTTTTCTATTTTCAAAATTAACTAAAATGAACTCGGGAGTAGCGATACGTATTAGAGCTAACACTTCTGCCAAATCGAATCTCTCCGATAAAGTAATCGTCACACTATATGGTACGCTATCTTTTTTCATACATTCTATGTTACGCACCCACGTTTGTTTATATTTTTTACTGTCTAGATTTCTTATCTCTGAAATAACATCTGTGCCTATTTGTATCCCTAAAAAGAACGGATTACTCTTTAATAGCTTCAAATATGGTTGAATATAGATGTGCCCCCCTGTTGCAATCCGAAAATATTTTTTGCAAATGAGACACATACAAGTATATTTATGAAGTAAATCATAATCGAGCTCAAAAGGCTCTCCACCAGAAAGAATAATAAAATCAGATTTTATGTCATTTATTGTATATAAAGATTCAGGCAACGCGTCATCTCTCACCATATATTCCATCGAATACGGACAATGATTGCAGCCCGCACTGCAATTTTCATTACAAATTACAATATTATCGCCCATGAAATTTCTTATTCAAGTTCATATAATCCAATACTAATTGTTTCATGAAAATATTTTGGTATAGAGAAAGATCAGAAATTTTTTTAGCCACAAACGCTTTTATCATTGGTAAAGCTTCATCCTTTGATATAGACAGCAAATGAGAAATATAGTCTATCCGTTCTTCTAAATTGAGAGATAATCTTGGACTGGTGAAAAATGTTAAGATATCCAATTCCGGACTGGCTTCTTGACATAAATCCCAATCCACTACCATAAAAGAACTATCAGAAGTAACAATGATATTATCAGGATGTAAATCTCCATGTGATAAGATTATATTCTTGCTTAATCGATCTTGAAAGATCTTATTGATTTGATCAATAATCGCCTTTTGATGTAGCAAATCCATTTGGCTCAATACAGTACCCCGGATAAACTCCCATTCGACTATTTCATCGCAAAGTGTTATCAAATTTGGTGCAGGATAGAGACTTTGTCGAAAAGAGCCATCCTTGATGTTTTCATTAATGCACGATGCTTCCGGATAAATTTGCCCATAGCAAAACTCTTGATGCTTGCGTTTCAAGAAATGTTGTTTTGACGATTGTGCATTTTCAGGCTGTAACCAAATGATTTCTTGTTTTCTGACAAAAATAATTAAAGCAGACACCCCAAAAATCACAGCCATAATCACTGCCAACCACAAATTAGCTTGCCAGAATGTTGAAAAAACATGACCGTATAAAAAACTGAATGCAAAGGATACAACAGCTGTAATAATGGCTGTAAATGATAAAACAGTCGCGATAGCTTTGGGATCAATCAGTGAATTTATAAGAAGAGACGACAGATAAGATCGATAAGCAGATTTAAAAACACATAGCAGTAAAAATCCTAATATAAGAGCCGCAATGATTTGAAATGACATGAGAAAAAAAGCAATGGTTACCATACAACCAATCATTAAGACGGGAAAAATAGGATTTTGAAACTTTGAAAAATACTTCTGAAACAATATATTGGAACTTGCTGAAAAAAAATTCCCAATGATAAAAATAATCGAAACCAAAATAGCAGGTTGAAATGGCAAAAAATCAGAAAATGCGATAGAAACAGTTCGATTATTAACCAAAATAGCAAAAGCTGAAACTGCACTTAAAAAAACAAGAGTGAAGCGATAAGGGTTTTTGACTTCTTTACGGCTGGCGCACATAACTGTGAAAATACTCGGATGAGCGTTGATATGAAAACTATCTAATCCCTTCGTCAGTTTTGAAAACATAAAAATAGCAAAAATTAATGAAAGGATTTGAAAAATTACAGGCAATGCAGGATGCACATAATAAAGTATTCCCCCTAAAAAAATAAGTACCGTTGTCACACTATAGGTAACAGCAGCCACTTCGGACTTAACGGAAAACAGTGTGCGATGCTTTGGTACTACAGAAAAGAGTAAACTATCTTCCGCACCTGAGAAACAAGCGGCCGCTAATGTGATACACAACAAATAAGTGGCGTAAGCAAAATATGCATAATTCATAAAAAGAGCTAAAAAACCGCAAAGAAAGAAAAACAGCCCAGTATAAATAACGCGCTTACTTCCATAAACATCTGATAATAAACCCAAGGGGACTTCTAAGATCAAAGGAAGCAATAAAAAATAACTACCGATTAAAACAATATCCGCTTGCGACAAATGCAATTTTTCCGACAAAAAAAGTGGTAAAACAGCAACCACTAGAGCAGTAGACTTGCTAACGCTATAAATCTTAAATTGCTTAACCTTATCCACAAAATACCTTCCCACGACATCCGCTACATGCGCCAGATTCTTTCAAAGATTTTAAAACGCTTTGAGCAGACCAATCTATTGCCTCATAATTTTGTAGATTCCCAAAAGCTTCTGAATAAAAGCAATTTTTTAAATCTCCATTATAGTCCAATACCAAGGATGAAAATGGAAATAAACACATTAACGGCGACGAAACGTACGCAGAATTTTCGCCTAAGTAATAATTAATACAATTTACAAAATTTTGTGACGTCCATGAGATTTTCCTTTCTTGGAACTTTTTATCTATATAAATCTGGAGGGGGGATTCTTTCCTTGATAATTCATCTCTCAAATGAAAAAGTGAGGCGTTTGGCGGAAGAATTTTGTTGCTTAAAGCCTTAGATCGATCCTTTGTATTATTGTTTCTAGAAAAACAAAATGACGACGTATCGAGCGGGTTAAATCCGATATAATCGACATCTTTGCTTATACAAAAATCGATAAAATTAATAATATTTTCTAGAATCTCTTTAGTAACTGTCGCTCTTATTCCTATACTTTGCAGAGGTTGAAGATTCTTAACTGTTTCAATGTTTTCCCACACGCGATCAAATTTATTCGCCCCCCGTATATCATAATATCCTTGGACACTAGTCGAATCCATAGAAATAACAATTTCTTTTATGTCATACTGTGAAATCCATAAATTTTTATGCAATAAGATGCCATTGGTATTTAATTCAACAGGCAGACCTAGTTCATTCAACGTTAATAAAATATCTTTAAGCCTCGGATGCATTAAAGGTTCTCCCCCAGAAAGCATCACTGAGGCAGCTCCTTTTTCTTTCAACATTCTAAATAAGGGTATTAAACTTTCTGGAGTATGCCAATTTTTTTCCTTAATCTTCCAGCAATCGCACATGATACAAGGGCTATTGCAATTCTGGATAATATGTATAATAGGTGTCACAGGTGCCCATAATTTTTTAAGATCAAAAATCGAATCTGACGCACTAATCAAGTTTTCCTTCTTTAAAAGAAAACCATTCTTTTCTAGTTCTCTTAACAAGATTGAAAAATCTGATGCTAAGACCTCTGTCTCTACATTAAGCTTTGCCGCAACAGTTTCAATTTTCTGATTCTGTAAAAAAACTGAATCAATTAAAATTATAGCTGAATCATTAAGCACAATAGTCTGAAAATCATTTAATCTAGTTATACTATTCTCGTCGAGATTGATACGAAACATTTCCCCTCCTAAATTGTTTCTTAATAATACAATGGATAAGGGCGCTGCTGCGCCCTTATCCTGCTTTTTTATTTTTTTCTATCTCGCGCCAATGGTTTATAACAAGTTAAACTTGCACTATTCACAGTACCAATCACCTGCGGCTTTTTATATGACATAACATCCTCCTCATATTGTTATTATGTACCTTGATATATATTAAAGATAATTATTATTTTGTAAATAGTCTAAAAATTTACAACTTTATAATTGTAAAGTCAATTTAACTGTATTACGCAATATTCAGTTTGGAAAATAAATTGGCCTATACCGGTATAAATCGAAAAACTCTTGTACTCAGCTAGTTTCCATTTTAATTATTAAGTTCATTCAAAAAGTATTATTCCTGTTTTCAATGGCTATTTCACTTTAATCACAATAAGAAATATGCAATGCTCTGCTTTATCAAGTAATTTTAAAAAGGTTTTTTGGGGCTGAAATAAAGAATAGTTGTTGCGTAAATCAGCTTCTCAGAAGAAAAATTTTTCAATTATTTTTCTGTTTTAATTGTAATTTTGTGAAATACTACTTGCGGTGAAATTACTTTTAAAAGAGGTTCTACTCGACGCCAAAATACAAACTTTTATTTCTTATTAAAGATACAATCATATTGATTTATAATGATAATTTAGCACTATTCATATCGAATAAGAATCCCAAATAACGTAGGATTCTCTCATTTCAAATCTGTGTATGGTTGAATCAACTAAAACCACTTGCTTGCACGTCACAAGCCGGCTTGTTACTTCATAAGCGTAAAGATGGAGGTGCTCAATGGATTTTACGGTATACCCTTCACGGACGTCGTCGTGAAATGGGCTTGGGAGCGTTGCGAGATGTCTCTTTAAAACAAGCCCGTGAATTGGCAACTGGGTGGCGTTCGGTTTTACGTGAGGGGCGTGACCCCATTAAAGAACGCAATAAACAAAAGCGTGAGGCAATAAGCAATCTTCATTACTTAAAAGATATTGCCGTAGATGCTTTTGAAAGTCGGAAAGCTGAATTAAAAGATGATGGTAAGGCTTGTGATTGGTTTTCACCTTTACGTCTTTATATTCTCCCTAAATTAGGCTGTCTACCCGTTTCAGAGATTACTCAAACAGAGATACGCGATACCCTTGCCCCTATTTGGCATACAAAAGCTGGAACTGCTCGAACAGCACTAATGCGTCT
>NZ_JBHIOW010000025.1:0-9504 GCF_042195725.1 Bartonella sp. AP65SXKL | reverse complement strand
GCCCCCTATGAGGTCGCTGAAACTATTCTAAGTCATACAGTAGGAGGACAAGTAGAGCGCTCCTATCGTCGTACTGACTATCTAGAACAGCGCCGTGTCTATATGGATAAATGGGCGGCTTATGTCACAGGTCAAACCTAAAATATGGGGTGAATAACCCCATGATCTGTGGATAACTTTAGCTCTCTTCTCTCTCAATAAGAGTCATAAATTATCATATGAGAATTTATATGATAAAATATTGTTTTCTATAAATAAAATACCTTCAAAAATGAACCAAAATGTGGTTAATAAATGGTTATGATTTGTTGCCATTTTTTGAGAGTGAAAGGATTTTAGTATGACAGAAAATGATATTCTTTTAACAGACCGTGAAAGTGCAAAACTGCTTCATATGAGTGTCTCAACATTCCGCCGTCATGTGACCAATGGCTCTCTCCCAAAACCTTTAAAATTTGGTTTTTTATCGCGTTGGTTACAATCGGATCTTTTGAATGTCATCGAGCAAGCAAAACAGCAACGTTATAACGACGCGGCATAAAAAGAAAACCTTGTCACGTAAGGACGGACAAGGCTTTCTCAAACTCATCAACCTGGTGCTTTATTTGGTGTAAATTCAAGGCTTTCTCTACTGAAGCAAGACTTAAGGCTGGCATTCAAGTTGTTCTGAATGTTTTTTACAATAAGGGCTATTTAAGCGTCTCTCAACACTTCGCTGAGGCATGACAGCACCAGGACGACATATGGGAAGATTGTCCGATTTATGGTTTTCACACCATTCTTGTATTGTAAAGCTAGGACGAAAACCTGATTGCGCCATACACATTTCAATACTGGCAAATTGATTCAAATCTAGCGCCACAACCTTATTAAGGTCCGGTACTCCACATTCTAAAAGTATTTTATTTCTCCATAATGCTGGAGAAAGTGAGGGAATTGAATTAACACATCCAGTGATACTTAACAGAGCTATACAACTCAACAGTTTTAAGATTTTCTTCATTTTTCCCCTCTTTCAATGGATTTATTACTATAAAACAGCTCATAATCTTGTTTATATTTTCTGTCACCGCTGCTTAAAACAACGGTGAACAATATTGAGATGACAGATTGAGGAAACAATCGCGCCATTCCAAGTGAAGGCAAGGATGGCAGATTGTTGATCATCACTAGCAGTGCTTAAGGTTGGCATTCTGGTTTATTTTTATATTTTTGGCAATAAGCGCTATTTAAACGCTTCTTGACACTTCGTTTTGGAATGACAGCACCTGGCACACAAATCGGAAGATCTTCGGCATTATAATTTCTACACCGATCTCTCCACTTCCCTCCTAATTTACTATGAAAACCTGCTTGGGTTAGACATGCATAAATAGATGTATTCGCATTTATACTTAACTCTCTATAATCCATCATATAATCATCATGAGGATTCAGCATTCCACATTCTAATAGTGCTTTTTTAATCTCAATCTTATCTTCTCCTAGCTTCTCTAATACATCCACAGCCTGGTAAGGACCTGGAAAACATCCAGCTATAATAAGCAAAGCCAATCCACTCAATAACTTTAAAGTTGCTTTCATTTTTTCTCTCCTTCAATGATTTTTTATGATAAGATTGCTTATAAGCTTGTCGATGTTTTATATTCCTCTGTCCATATCAATTTGAAACATGTTGAGTGCCGATACAATTGGCCCACACACTTATGCAAAAGATAAAAAAACTAAAGATTACTCTTAATCATACCATCATCAAAAAACTACGGTAGACATTCAGGCTTGTTTCTATTTCTTTTACAATGGGGGCTGTTCAGGCGTTTCTTAACACTTCTTTGAGGAATGACAGCACCTGAATGACAAATCGGAAAACGAGCATCAAAAAACTCACACGAACTCAAATATCCGGATTTATATCTAAAACCTGCTTGAACCATGCAAGCTTCAATTAATGCGTTCGCATTTCCGTCTAACTTTCTGTTGTATTCATCACGATTATAAGGTGTTGGCATGCCACATTCTAACAGCGCTTTCCCTATATCAATTGTATTTGCACCAGGCTTATCCCATAATTCCCAAGCTGATAAGGGAACCTCAGCTTTATACTCACATCCAGCTATACTTAACAGAGCTATGCCGCTCAATAATTGCAAGACTTTCTTCATTCTTCCCCTCCTTCAGTGGGTTTCTTTACGATAAAACAGCTCATAAACCTGTTGATATTTTCTGTCATCGCTGCTTAAAACAACGGTGACCAATATTGAGATGATTGGTTGAGAAAACAATCCCGTCATTTCAAGCGAAGGCAAGGATGAGGGATTGTTGACCATCACAAACAGCAAAACTTAAGGTTGGCATTCATCCGCATTTTTATACCTTTTACAAAATGGGCTATTTAAGCGCTTCTCAACACTTCTCTGTGGGATGACAGCACCAAGCTGACAAATGGGAAGGTTTTCTTCTCTAAATGTATAACACCAGTTTCCTCTCCCTTTATAATGGAATCCTGATTGAACCATGCAAGCATAAATTGTTGCATCCTCATTAACACTAAGCTTTCTATTTTCTGAATCAGCATCAATAAGGCTCGGTATTCCACATTCTAAGAGGGCTTTTCCTACCTCAGTAGAATCTGCACCTGCCTTCTCCCACATACTCACGTACTCTGGAGGACTGCTGTCAATTTTTGATATGTCACATCCAGTCACACTTAATAGGACTATACCACTCAATAATTTTAAAATTTGTCTCATTTTTTCTTCCATAAATGATCTAAAGTCGAATAAATTGAATGAATTTGTTTAGTAGGAGATGTTCCATAATTAGTTATACACGCTTTACTTGCATCACCATAACAATTATGGGGACTAGGATCATAACCGCCTAACGCCCTCCCTCCCTCTATCAATGGAGAGGTTGCTGTAGTCAATAAACTTTTTCCTACAAACAGCGTCATATATAAAGGATTTTTTATACCTTTCTCCAAAAGTGAAACATCTAGATTTAAAGGTACTTTATAAAAAGTAGGTGCATTGTAACCAAACAACGTACTAATGGGGTCAGATGCATGGCTTTGTAAGTAAACATGATCATTTTTGCCATCGCTTACGACATATAATGCATTCGCTATCGATTGAGCATGATCCGCTGGTCCATAAAGATAAATATCTGTTTTTTCTGCTATACCGTGGATGCCGCGCTTTTCAAAGTCACGTAGTCCATTGCCTACTGTTAAGCTACCACGACTATGCGCACTAACAATCGCCCCATCATTACCATAACGAGAGGCAAAATCTTGGAATTTCTTGGTCGAATTACTCCATCCCCCAAAATACTCATAAATTGCTACCCCGAACTCTACTAGCTTATCTTTAGCTTGTGGGTGGTATGTAAAATAAAGGGGTTCATGTTCATTATCAGCTAAGTGGACAGCATTACCGGCTGCTTCATCTGGTGTGTTAAAAATACCATTATAGAACATACGCCTGTTGCCATCAGAGCCAGCTTGTAAATGCTGCTCATCTTCAGCATTTAAAAAGTGATACAGAGTAATATATTCTCCATCGCTGTCTTTTATAGGTTTTCCATTTTCATCGGTTAAATAGAGGACATTGCCATTTTCATCATGCAAAATCTCACCTACTGGATGTTCTTTAACATTTGCGACTTCGCGCACTTTGTCCCAGTATCCCAATCCTTCATCCGATAAATCATTGATCATATCTACGCGATTATGCACTGCTCCCTCAAGCGGTGCGACATCTAGCTGTCCTACAGCTTGGTGGGCTGCTGCGGTGTTGCGGTTGAGAGAGCCAATGATTTGTCCAGCATCTTGCCCCATCGCCCTCTGTCCAGTTGTATCAGTAAGGATGATAGTCCCATCGCTGATAGCAGATTTGGTTTCCCCTTCTACTCCATCATGCGCTTTTTAGAGGCTTCAGCATTACGCTTTTTAGAGGCTACATCATTGTGCTTTTTAGAGGCTACATCATTGTGCTTTTTAGGGGCTTCAGCATTACGCTTTTTAGGAGCTTCAGCATTACGCTTTTTAGGAGCTTCAGCATTACGCTTTTTAGGAGCTTCAGCATTACGCTTTTTAGGGGCTACATCATTGCGCTTTTTAGGGGCTACATCATTGCGCTTTTTAGGGGCTACATCATTGTGCTTTTTAGGGGCTTCAGCATTACGCTTTTTAGAGGCTTCAGCATTGCGCTTTTTAGGGGCTTCAGCATTGCGCTTTTTAGGGGCTTCAGCATTACGCTTTTTAGGGGCTTCAGCATTACGCTTTTTAGGGGCTTCAGCATTACGCTTTTTAGGGGCTACATCATTGCGCTTTTTAGGGGCTTCAGCATTACGCTTTTTAGAGGCTTCAGCATTGTGCTTTTTAGGAGCTTCAGCATTACGCTTTTTAGAGGCTACATCATTGCGCTTTTTAGAGGATTCTTCACTATATTTTTTATAGGCTTTATCGCTGTATTTAAATCCTTCTTCCAGCAATTGTGTTGCCATTTTACGATCTTCACCAGCTGTTTGTTCCAGCTTAGTGACATCTATTTGTGATACACCCTTATGAGCTTCAGCGGTATTACGGTTAAGGGAAGCTATGGTTTGATCAACGCCTTGCCCTGTCAATGCCTTCTGCCCTGCTTCATCAGTAATGACGATGGTGCCATCGCTAATGGCAGATTTGGTATATCCTTCCCTTGAATCCTGTTGTTCTGCATGATCTAAAACATTTTTGGCAATGTTTTTAGCGATGTCGTATTCGCCCATTGCACCACCCGCTGCAATGCTAATCCCATCACTGCTGGCTTTGGCACTCGCACTGTTGCTGATATCACTGGTGCTGATGCTTCCTGTGGTCAGGCTGTTTTTTTCTGCCAAGGCTGTGCTTTCAATAATACCTCCAGTCAGCGTTGTTTTATCTTTAACGGTGATCTCAAAGCCGTCATCACGGGCTTTAATGCCTGATTGTTCCACAACACTGTGATAATCGCTGGAGGATTGATCATTTTGGAAAGAGACGTTTATTGACGCACCATCAGGCTTTCCATTGCCTTTAACCCCAACAGAAACAGAGTTTTTTTTGCTGGAAGTTTGTCCCGTATCACTGCGGCTGACAACGGTAAAATCACCTCCTACTTCCATTTCTACACGCTCTCCAGAAACCACGGCGCCTGCCAATGTGGTGTTTGCCCCACTCGTGGTATGAACAGTACCTGTGCCAACAATATGGCTGTTCTTTTGTTGAACCTGTTCACTGGAACCTTCCCCTTGACTAAAAGCAGCACTGCCTGTTACCCCTGCGCCACCCGTGCCATAACTGGCTCCAATATTCATTGAAGCGCTTTGGCTATGTTTTTGTTTGCTTTTCTTGTTTTGCGCACTTTCAAAGGTAATATGCTGTCCTGCTTCCAAGTTGATATTCCCGCTCTGCGGATCATTGCCCAGCGCATAAACAGGATTGGTGTCAGCGATAATATCAGCTCCAACACCATGGATGCTGCCTTTGTGGGCTTTCATATTGACAGAACGCCCAGCTTCTATGCTATTGGTTACAGCAGTAGATGTCTGAGAAGACTTCTCTTCCTTTTCAGTCTTAAAGCCTACGGTAACACTGGTAGAAATATCCACCATCTTGAGAAGGGAATCTTTTGTTGATCCGCTCTTTATCCCATTATAGAGATCTTTGCCTTTGTTATAGAGATCTTTGCCTTTTAGACCAAGAATGATGCCATTGCCGATTTTGTGTTTTGTATCCCCATGACCAAAACGTTTAACTGCATCCTTTACATCTTTTACTGTACCAAGAATACCCACATTGACAGAACCTGTAACACCAGCAAAGAAATTTTCATGGTTTTTTTGTGTCTTAGAGATATCTTGGCTTTCCGAAAGCGTGATATTATTACCGGCATCAATGTTCACATCACGATTTGCCGAAACAATAGCTGCTTGCATATTTACATCATTGTCAGCAGTAATCTGCACATCTCGGCGTGCCGTGATGTGTGATTGTGCGGAAGTGGTTTCCCATTGATCGCCCGTATCTTTGACGCTTGCAACCCCAACACCCAAAGAAACACTACTGCTGCTCTTTCCAAACTGAATGCCAAAACCTGAACGCTTTTCTTCAGAATTTGACTTATGGCTATTATGACCCACAAGCACATTGACATCACGAGCTGCCGAAAGATTAATATTCTCACCTGCAAAATCAGAGCCCACTATGCTCACATCTTTTTTCTTGGCAATGATGTTGATAGTGCCATACGCATTGAGAGAAGAGCCTTGATGTTCAAAACTCTCTTCATTTTGCACCTTTTCCTCACTCCCATATATCGACACAAAGTCCTCACCTGAGCCCGCGCCAAAACCAGATGCATGTTCTTCTGAGTGGCTGCTATGGTGATCTTGCATGCCATCAATCGTCACATTTTCTGCTGTCACATTGATGTTTTGACCTGAAAGCAGATGAGAAGCAGTAATTGTGGACTCTTTTTCTGCTTGCAAATCAATGTTGCCCGTTGCCTCAAGAACAGAGGAAACTGTTGTGGTGTGCGATTCAGATTTATCGGAAGATTTCTCATGCAAAAAGCTACTTGATGACGATTGGTATTGCTGATCGTAGTGTTCTTGAGCGCCTTTTATGAGAATATTCCCACCAGAGTGAATAGAAATATCTGCTTTTGCTTGATCTGGTGTTTCCTCTTCTTTTCCAGCAAAAAGCATCGATCCAATGATTTTTGTATCGTTGCCAGATTCAAAGGCCATCCCTTCACCCCCTGTTATACTTGAGCCCACAACTTGAGTAGCCTCAACATTATTATGGACTCTCTCACTAAATATTCCATCCTCTTTGTGATCGGATATCTCATAATGTAAGCTATCTTCTGCATTGTTGATCAGGATATCGTTACTGGCTTTCAGCCCCACCTTGCCCTTGGCATCTATATCGGAAGCCGCCATATGGATATCTTTTCCAGAGAGAACAGTGGTCTCTTTTCCAGAACTTAAATGAGAGCCATTGTGTAAAGCAACATGAGATGTTTCACTCCCATTCTGATTATCCATACTATTGCGTGTGGCATCAATCGAAACATTCCTCTCAGCTTGCAAGAGAAGTTTATCCTTTGTTTGAACATCAGAGCCTAAGATATTCAAATCTTTTCCAGAGGCAAGTGTCGTCGAGCCACCAGAGTTGACTTCTGATTTATGATGCATGGTAGCATCACCCTGTTCATCATGGTAATGGGTTTCTGCTGAACCGATCGTCAAGTTGCCTTGTTCTGTAGCCATGGCAAGATCACCTCCGGTAGTGATCCCCACCCCTGAGGCTGTGATATCTTGTTTGGCAATCACCGTTGCATTACCACCAGCAGAAAGTGCCTCGGTGTTTAATACTGTCTCCACGCCGTCAACCGTTGTGCGCCCTGCATCCAAACGAATATTCTTCTCTGCAAGCAAAATAGCATCACCACCCGCCGCAAAATGCCCTCCTTGACTAAAGATATCCCCGCCATGCACATGCAATTGGTGATTTGCCGCAATCCGCCCTGAATTGGTTATTGTGGAATTGCTTGTATTTTGGCTGGTGATATTGATATCATCGCCCATGATCAAAGCCCCAGCAGGAACAAAGGAGGCTCTGTCTTTTTCAGGGATATAAAGCACCGGTGCATAAACATCCATGCCCTTGACCTGTTGGCGTACATAAATCACCATCGGGGCTTCTAGGGACGCCAATTGTTCTTCACTCAAAGCCTCACCAAAGGGGAGATTGTGGGCTTTTGCATATTCTGCCCCGACATCCAGCAAGGTTTTGACTTGTTCAATGGCATCACTTCCAGGAATAAAGGAGCCTTTGCCCAAACCTTGACCAACCAGATCACGCATTTGTTTCTCAATCAGCTGCTTTTCGAAATAAGCATCGCCTAAGAAAAAAATCTCCCGATCAGGATTGTAGCCAATTCTGTTCAAATAATAAGCTGAGCCATAAAACTTGCCAACATCAAGGAATTCTGCCCGCGTTTCATAAATAAAATTTTGATTGGGCAGCGTGCCCCCAACACCCCCCGATTGGGGCTTTGGTAAAGGGAGCCCCTCAGAAAGTTCCCCTGCATTATTGAGATCCACTTTTGGTGTAAAGAGAGCGCCAGCCCCGGTTAAACCACTTAAGGACTCCAGTGGATTGCCTTCAACGGTTTTTGCTTCAAAATGCGCATCCCCTGTAATAGAACCTTCCCCTGCCTTGTTATTGAGTTGATCAACCACCAGATTTAAAGTGCCACCCGCTTGGACAAGACCAGGAACACTCTCCAAAGCTTCTGAGCGGATATGACGAAATTTGCCATCGGCTATATCTAAAGAAACATCGCGGCTTCCATCAGCTTTATAGCCATAACAACTGTCTGTATAAGCCTGACAACCCATATAGGTGTTTTTATAAGTTGTTGCACCCAAATTGGTGAGCACATTGGCGTGGATATAGGCATTTCCCCCTGCTTCTATAAAACTATAATGGTTGTCAATGTTATCGGCGTTAATGATGAGATTGCCGTGAGATTGTATCATCCCCTGAATGGTGGGCTTATGCGAAAACCCCTGCGTGACAGTTTCTTCTGTCATATGTGACTGATTATTCCATTGATACCGTCTTATATTACTTTTTGTTTTATCATATTTCCAAGTAAATGCCCTATAAAATGCTCCATCTTCCAAAGTTGCTTTACCGTACGTTTCTTCTTTGTTAGCCCAAAGATTTTTATCAAATACAAATACTTCCCTAGGTATATACTGGTGTGCAATAACTATTGTTCTATCCTCAAAGTGACCCTTTCCCCAAAGGTTGGGACCATCTTGATATAACATCCCATCACTGAGTTGATCAGAACCCTTTGGTCTTTCGAAAGAAATATCGCTATATTTGGTTTTTTCCGTGATGACGGGCGTGCTATCAGCTTCGTTTTTCAGGGTGTTGGTTTGGATATTTAAGTTTCCACCAGCTTGAATAAAGCCTGCTTTATTGACAAGCGAAAGGCTTTTTCCGCTGCCATCTGCATTGGTGAAAGATAAATCACCTTCTGCCATTATAGTGCCAAAATCATTCAACAAAGCCCCATCAACTTGTAAAGCACCATTGCCCTTCACATAAATTAAGCCCGTTTTGTTGTTGGTCACATTGCCCGTCACGCTAAAGACTAAATCCTGCCCCGATGCCAATTGACCGCTATTTCCAAGCTCCCCCGTTTTGATCACGAAATCTCTGGCTGCTAAAACAGAAGTTGTCTCATCAACCATAACGCTTGGAGCAACAAAAAGAATATCTCCAGTCCCACCGCCATCTCTTACGGCTTGTAGCCGCGCATTGTGAATATCAAGGGCATTGGTGCTTTGAAAGTCTAAACCGCCATAAGTCAATTCGCTCTCTGAGACATCAATATGATCTGCAATTAAATACAGCGTTTGCGGCGTGTAAATATGAGAACGATTATTGCTTAAATCGAG
>NZ_JBHIOW010000024.1:0-10050 GCF_042195725.1 Bartonella sp. AP65SXKL | reverse complement strand
GGTGTTGATGGTTCAAAGCGAACAGTGCTTTTATTGTCTCCAACAACACACATTGGCTTAGTGATGACAGCTTTCATTATGGCTCCTTTTGAGTCATAATTAATGACATAATTAGTCAATTATTGATTTTTATTCTGTGAAAAATTAATTAGCCAGAGATAACAAGAAAACAGAGCTTTTTAGCTACGCTTCAAGTTCACATTTTGCTGAATTTTTGGGGATATTTTTGAATTTTAGACACAATACAACTAGTACAGTATCGTCATTAAATACGATTTTTTACACCATGTCAACAAAAAAATCTATATTTTTTATTTTAAAATAGAATATATAGAATTTTCTAAAACATTTTAGATTTTATAAATTATTGTGAAATTATTATAGGAGGGAAAGGCAATGACAGGTCCAGAAATATTAGATGCCATGTATATAGTATCAATGATAGTTATATCCCTCTTAACTATAGCGTTTTGTTTGCCTGCCGCCTTTTGATTTTCATTAATAGCTCGCGGATCATATGCAATTACACGCTTTTGCAAAAAAATCTAGAGTGATAAATTTTTCCAGATTGAAGAGCTAAATATTAAGCTCGTGACGCGCTGCTGTTGCCAAAAAAGCAGATCTTGTTAAACCTCTCTCTTGTGCACAATTATCAATTGCACGTAAAAGCCCTCGTTCAATTGATATATTTGTGCGTATGACTTCTGAATCATTTTCAATAAAAGGAACTTGTATTAAAAAAGCTCCTTCTGACAAAGCTGTTTTGACAGATTCCCGTTGTATAACTTCTTCAAATTTTGAAGGAATAGGCACTCTAACTATATCTTCACAATAAAGTTGGAGTGCTTCTGTTGCATTTGCGATTAAATTTTCTTCTTCATCAGCAGCAGAAAAAAGTCCCTCAAAATCAGGAAACTGAACACCAAAAGCAGATTCTTCATCTTTATGAACAAGAGCAAAAAATCTTTTCATTCTTCTTCTCCTTCTTTTAACCAGCCTGCTTGTTGTGCGATAGAACGTGCTGTACCAATCGGAAGATTTTTTTTAGGATGTGGAACGATAACAACCTTATCATCTTTTTTAAATTTATGATGAGAACCTTTCACTTTGATAAGTTCAAAGCCATCATGCTTTAATTTTGCAATGATTTTTCGGCTATCTTGTTCCATTACCTAAACTCATAATGTGTAAATATATACACATTTTAATGATTTTTCATCTGATGTCAATTCTTTTTAATGGCTAAAATGCTTATGAAGCGCATTAAGAGCAATGCGCAATGAAAGCACAAGGTGTGGTAGTGATTGATCTTCTATGACAAGATACTGTAATGCGGCATGAAGGTTATATTGACGGTGTAAACATTGAGCTTCTTGAACACAACATCTTTTACAGCTAAAAGATGTTCTGTTGCCTTCTGTGCCCATTTCTCTCTTGCTCCGTTATCAGAAGTTGTAGGCATTTCATCATAAATTGCATTAGGCAATGCTTTTGCACATAGGTAATTGTTTTTCACTTCAAGATATTTTTGCGCAGCATCATATTGGTCTTGATTGATTTCGCCTTGCAAATAAAGCCGCCCAATATAGGTACCGGAAAGCGGATTTTTAGCCTCTTCTATGGTCAAGCCAAAGCGTTTGGCACGCATTTCAATTGCCAATTTATCCATGGGTTCATGCGGTGTTTTTGCTCGTGAGATGCGTCCGTTTGGTTCTCTTATGCATCCTTTTATCCGAGGACGTCCGCGTTTTGTACGTTTTTTTCTCTTTGTCATATGTTATCAATCAGAATGGGACACTATCGTTAAGAGCTGTTCTATAATCTTGAGCACCTGAAGCGATAGCATAATTTTGAGAAGTAATGGGTGAAGGGGTAGGGGATGCCGATTGATCTTTCTTTACATCAAGCAAATACAACTCGCCTTTGAATTGTGGTAAGACAATCTCTGTTGTGTAACGGTCATGCCCATTTTTATCTTGCCATTTGCGTGTTTGTAATTTGCCTTCTACGTAAATCTTTGAACCTTTGTTGAGATACTGAAGTGTAATTTTTGCTAAATGTGGATTAAAAATCACCATGGAATGCCATTCTGTTTTCTCTACTTTTTGATTGGTTTTTTATCTGTATAGCTCTCAGAAGTCGCTATACTAAAATTGACTATTTCTGCTCCAGAATTCATTGTTTTGCTTTCGGGATTAGCACCAAGGCGCCCGATTAACGTCACTTTATTTAGCATGTTTTTTCTTACCTTAAATTTGTATTTTAATACATAGAAAACCTTAACATTATTTGCTTATTTTTTCAATTATTTCAGTTTATTAATAACAGTTTTTTAAGTATTACATTATAATATTATTTGACAAATTATTCATCAAAAAAACATGTCACACAAATGGCACGGCTTTCTTATTTCTGCTTTTAACGTTTCAATAAATATCCTTTCATTAAGAGTCTGTATCAAACTTTTTTGTTCGATTTATTGTTGACTATCGAACCTTTTTGTGCGATATTCATTTTATAAAGTAAAGGGGGAGGCTAAATGAAACGAGAAGCACTGCTTAGAGAATTACGTAAAGAAGCCAGAAATAGAGGCATTCATTACAGTGAAGCTCCTGATGCAGGCAAAGGGTCATATTATTTGGTAACTTTTGGAGACAAGACAACCGTTATAAAATCTGGTGAATTGACCCCACTTTACGTGAAAATAATAAAAAAGCAGTTGAGGGTATGAGTTACTCTCTCAATGGCTTTGATTTTTCGTTTTAAAAGCATTTCGATTATGGCGAGGATACCTAAACATGGAATACACTTATCAAGCAAAACTGGAATCTGATCCAGACGGTGGTTTTATTGTAACCTTTCCAGATGTACCAGAAGCAATAACAGCTGGAGAAAATAGAGCAGAGGCATTAGAGAATGCTGTTGAAGCTTTAGCTTTAGCATTACGGAGCTATTCTATGCGCGGTTTGCCTTTACCAATGCCACAACAGTATAAAGACCTTGTAGAGGTTACTGTAGATGCATGGAATGTTCTTAAACTTGCAGTGGTAGAAGCCTTTAATGAAGCGAATATCACAAAAACAGAATTGGCTAATCGTTTGGGTAAAAAAGAAACAGAAGCAAGACGCATTCTTGATCCAAATTATCCAACTAAGCTTCAAACATTAGAGCAAACACTGAGTGTTCTTGGAAAGAAAGTCGTTATTACAATCAAAGATGCAACCTAATTTCTTCTCCACTTAAAAGCTGGGAAGATGATCATACTTCTTTTAAACTTAAGCAGCTTTTAATAGATCTTCTAAAACTCATATTGCTTCTACAATTAAAATTTTATAGCCTCCACCTTTCACTTGAATGATTCTAAAAGACACGAGATATTTGAGATACAAACTACCTACTTCATAATCACTGAGATAACTTAGATAGTATCTATCGCCCATAAGACTATAAACGTTGTAATTGTGTTAGCTTTATGAATACCATTAACTTCCTTTCTTATAAATATGAAATAGATACAGACTCAAAATTAGTTAATACAAATTGTATCGATAAATTTTTGCAGGAAGGAACGTATACTCTTACCGTGAAGAATCAATGTGCTACCTTAACAATTGAAAAACTTTTTGTGGAATCAAGTACCTACTATTGGGTTTATGTTTTAACAGGAGAAGAAAGTCCTTATAATCCTGAAGTGATTGATTCCGAAAATGGCTTTCAAAGCGTTCCTAACCCGCGTTCTAAAAAACAAATTGAACAAAATGAACAATATTTTGGAGTTTTGATTCCTACAAAATTCATTCTTTTTTCTTCAAGTAAAAAGCTAAACCAATGCTTGCAGTCACACTACAAAGAAAATTTCAAGGAAGAAATTAATATTTTACCTGAGCTTATTGATAAGCAAGATTTCGAAAAAAAATTGCATTCAATTAAAGAAATAAAACTAAAATATAAAAAACAAAAACAATTAGAACTTTTTGGAAAGCAATCAGCAAAATGCTTAGTGGAGTTGGCTAAAGATTCTCTTGATGCATTTCCCACTGATGATGTTACTGAAATAGAACTCAGCTTAGATATCAAATTTAAAGAAGAAAATAATTTAAGGGAATATTTGTGGAATTTTTTAAAAAAAGATAAAAAAAATCCTATATTGCACAAATTAAATTTTGTGGGAGATACATATGATAAGTTCGATGTAATATTTAATACTGAGAGTTTTCAGCATAGAATCCGTATTAAATCATCTAAAGATGATAATGGCAGATATAATAAAGATTTTGTAAAAAAAGAATTGATATTTGAAATCGGAAATTTCACTGTGGCTTTATAATGGAACACTGCAGTGTAAGGATAGATATATTTATTAAATTGCGTGTATACAACATAAGAAAGAGTACACGGCATAAAAAATAATACCAAAGTACAATGTTTAAATACCAAATAGCAATATCTGAGTACCACATTATGGTATCTAATGAAAAAGGAAATTTGTGTTCCACATACCTAAAAATGACAGGCAAAGAAACAGTTTCTTTATAACTATTTGGGAAAATTAAAACGACAAGCGCTAAAATTATTATATTTAAGAGTCGGTGCATATATTGTTGTAAATCACGTGTTAGTTTCACCCAACCCGTTGTACCATCATCTTTATATTTTGGGTTGTTCTGCAACTCAGAAGGAATATTAGAATTGCATAAAATTGCAAAAATAGTTGTTACTATTATCAAACCAACAGATGCGAATGTCAAAATACCCTGAATAAAGTCAATATTTTTTTTAATTCCTGAAAAACATAAAAATATAAAAACTATAATGCCAAACAAGGCTCTTAGTTGCTTATCTGTAAACATACTCATTTCCTGTGAAAAAATTATGATTTCAATTTTTTAAATTATTTTCTGATAGAAGGCACAAACTACCTTTAGTTTTTTCGCGTTTGCTTTCCTTTTAATAGCAACGTCTTCTATTGCATCCAGTTGCTTTTAGTTAACCTCATCTATTATTTATCTATAGTTGATGATCGCTTTAAGTACTAAGATCCTCTAACCTTTCATAAAGATTAAAGAAACACTCTGTTATTTCAAAAATACACGAAAGAACTTAATGACTGCTGCAATATTTTTTTACATTGATACTAGCTATTTATGTTTTTTAAACAAATATCTTGAAATTTTCACATCCTAAAATTCTTAATTTGTATTAAAGGATTCACTTAGTTTATAAATTTGGTACTGCATACAATTTTAGGAAAGTATTATACCTTAAAAAAAATTTTTAGTCACTCTTAAAACGCATATCTAATCGTAAAATGATCACCACTTTTCACTATTTTGCTAACCTGCAATGTTTTTCACTGTTCCTCCAATACCATTTAAAGTTTCTTCAAGCTCTTGCTTGTGAACAAGCGTTAGTCGTCTAAAGTGCTCTTTCGCTGTTTTTTCTTTGAGTGTTTTCTCACGTGTATTTTAATTGCTCTACGTACACTTTCGGCTTTTGAAAGAAGGTTATTTTCTACTGTCTGGCAATAAGCTAAAAGCTCTCCACAAATTGGCATAAATGTTTTTGATATCCCCATTGCTTGACCAGTTACGATATCTTCGACGCCCTTTTTCAGAGCATATGCTGAAATCCGTTCCAGCATCATGCTATAGGAAAGGATAACGGCTTTGGAATCTGTGTTCGCAGGGACTTCATGCTTGAGAGTAGGAAAGAAGCTTGCTCAATTTGCTTAACTGAAGCTTTCACAGAGAGCAACGATTGTAGACGATTGCAAGCATCTAAGGTTTGCGCCTCCTCCTGTTTCGTCAATGTATTCCCAGTTTTCAAAGTCAATGGATACCCCGGACTGATCATTTCCATAATGACCACCTAACCGTTTCTCCTGTTCTAATCTTGCTTTTTTCTGTGCTAAAAAAAAACACTTTGGATGTGTAACCCAATTGCACCCAGTCCTTTGCCAATCTCGTTTGTTTGCACTTTTTACCTGGGTTTGCTATCCAGTAATTTGTGAACCGTTCAAATTCTGACACTGCCTCATGATGCGTTAATCCTTGATCGATTGCGTATTGCAAATTAGGTTCAAAATCCGCAGGTAAGAGAAACCCATATTTTGACCTAGTCCGCTTCGCTTTTTTGGGAACGTTCTTTTGCTCGTGAATGGGAGGTTGGTTTTCTACACCCGTTGTGATTTGCTTTGGTTGGCTTTCGCAAGCATGAACCTCTGTTGGCTCGTCAATCTGTTCGTTTGTTTCTAAACTTTCAGAACAAATTTCTTTTTTTCTAAAACGATAGTTTAGTTTTTTTATTATATATGTTATTGTTAATGACATCATTAAGCATTGCTTGTGTATTGCTAGAATCCTCACAAGCATCATGCTTAGCATCTTGATCATCACTAATTGTTTTTGCTTTATGATGTTTTGCCCATTTTGCTTGCGCTGCCTTCTGTGCTCTCTGAAAATTTATTTAAATTTTCGTTTGAGTTATTGAGTTCTTCCTCAACATCTGAATTTCACAAACGACCATCTTCTAAGCAAATGATGTGTCCAAATCTAAATAAATAATCTAATGCCTTTTGAAATCTTTTTACTGAACAACAAGTAAAATGAGATAATATTTGTGAATCATTCAAAAGAGGTTCACGCGTGTGTAACATTCTTATCCGCAACTTCACATAAACATTGACTTCCATAGGCGGTAAATCAGAAAGTTTAAATAGCCATTGGTCTGTATTAAGTCTCGTCCATGGTATTTTACTGGACATGTATACCCCCCTTCTTTCTTTAAATATAAAATTGCTAAAGAGTCTGCTTCGTTGTCGTCTTTAGGCACATGTCTTTGGAACATATCGCCCAGCCTGTCTTTGTCCCTAGATCAAGACAGAAAATCGTGTTAGTCATTTGCTATTCCATTTAAAAATATTTTTACAAAGCCGTTCGACGGTAATTATTATTCGAAATAAAGGTGGAAAATGCCTGATAATGGTGTGCTTCAAAATACAAACAATCAAGTAAACAACATTCCACTGCAACCTTTGTTTATTACATCTTGTTATGAAGAGTTTGCTGATGATATTGCATGGTTTAATTTTCACAATATAGCTCCCTTTGATATTAAATTACATTCTGTTTCTGGTGTTTACTGTCGGAAACCATGTAGTGATATTAACTGGGAACATACTAATTCTTGGCCTGAAGTATTTCTTTCTGTTGGTCAATTTAATGCGCCTTCTTTACCTTATTGCCATAATATCGAAGATAGAATTCATTTTATAAGCCCACCTGAAGTACCTGCGTCGAAAGTATTATTGTCTATAAATATTCCAGCCCATACAAAATGTTTTGCTATCATAGGTATACAATTTGGGGCCGATATTGATAGAACATATGGGGCTTCTGTTAAACTTACTTTTCAATTTTCTCCAACTTATGATTTCACAAAAATTTTTAATGCTAATATTTTTTTAGAACGTATATTTCCCCTAAAGAAGAAGCCAAACGAATCCAATCATCATGGAATGAAATGGAGGCTGCAACAGATCGATTAAAAGCATATCAATTACGAAGCGCTTCATCTAATATGCAGACCGCTTATTATGCTTCTCGAATAATCCCTGAAATTTCTCTTGGAAAGCTTGTGTGTTACAGTGTACCTCTAAGTACAACTTTGATCCTAAAGCATTTTTAGCTATTAAATGGTTATTTTCATCAAAAGAAAAATTCCAATCAGAATTACTAAAAACAATTGTACAACCATCTGGAAAACCTATTGCATGTATTAAATCTTCTGAAGAGCTAAAAGTATAACGTGGTGGTTTTTTCATTTCCTCCCCTTATGGTTGATGCGTATTTATATGTGCGCTATGGCAGAGCGCGTAGTTATAAGTTTTGAAAAATTGGATTAACTCAATTCAGACACACATTGCACGCATCTTATTAATTTGATTTCTTCTTTTCTTTTTTCGATGAGTTTATCCCTTAAGAAATCAAGCCTATTTTTGACTAAGACTATAAACAAGATCAGCTCATTTAAGCAATAAAAAGATGATAACTCTTGAGAAAAATAATTATCAAACCAAGTTGTAGTTGTAAAAGCTTGCGTAAACACAGATAAAAACCATTGATTAAAATCATCGTACGGCAATAACGGAAAATATTTTCTATCATCACGCGCAAAGATACTATGCAGCATATAGACAAAACAACCTGTTGATGAGGGATCTATGCTTATTTCAAAACATGCATCTTGAGGCGAAAGGACACCATAATATATGTTTTCCTGTCCAATCTTATTAACAAGATCAATCAACTGGACTTTGCTTATAGTGATCTGTGAGACATCTACTATCTCTGATCTTTCTTCTTTAAGAGTGTGAATGGTGCTGTTGATGTTCATTATTATCTGTAGGGGCAGCAATAAAAGCAGAATGTGAAGATAATTTAGAATCACATGATTGCGTCCTATAAAAAAACGAGAAAAAGTCTTCTGCCTTAATCGGTGCTCCAATTCTTTTAGCTTTATTCAAAAGAATTGGGATATGTTTTGTCGGAATTCTCCCACCAGTTCCGCCTTTTGATACAGGACGGAGCCAGACGTACATGCGTGTTCTATGAACCCCAAGCAACTGAGATACTCTACGAACCCCACCTAATAAATTTATTATTTCCGAAAATTGTTTCATAAGTCATATTGTGGCTTATTTAGGTACAATATCAATAGAAAATGTAACGAAAATCACAAAAGATTTTTTTTCTAACAAAGATATAATGGAAACCATGAATAACATTATGAAAATTTGGCTAAGTGAAGCCTTACAAGAATCTGGATTATCTCAATCATAGCTTGCCAGACAACTAAGTGAGAAGGTACATCGCCCTATCTACCGCTCTGCAGTCAATAAAATGCTGACAGGTGAACGAGGAATAAGTGCACAAGAAGGTATAGCAATTGAGGAAATCACGAAATACCCACTTCCACGAAAAAAAACTATACTCTTAATGGGATATGTAGGAGCAGGTTCAGAAATTATCCCCTATGAAGATGGTTGGCTTGAAGAAGTGGAAATGCCTCCGTATATTACAAAGGATACATACGCAGTAAAAGTTGAAGGCGATTCAATGGAACCTTTCATTGAAGATAAATCCATTTTATTTTATTCAGAAAACATTTCTCCAAGTTTACTTCTTAATAAAAAAGCAATTGTCTATACGCAAGATGGACGTTGTTTTGTCAAAATAATAAAGCAAGGTAGTAAGCCTGGTTTATTTAATTTAGAGAGTTTAAATAGGTTGTATCCAGAAATAAAAGATATTGCATTAATTTGGGCTGCTCCTATAGACTGGATAAAACCACCGAGATTTTAAAATAGTTAAATCATATGAGCATAATTTTCTTCTTATCGTATATTTCTGTTAAGGAGAGAATTATGCAAATATTTGCAAAATAATCGATTAGAATATTAAAATTCAATGTAATTAGTATTACTAAAGCTCTAGCTATTCTAAACATATACCCCTTTTTTAGTAATTACAGTTTTAATTTTCTAAGTGAATTTTTATATTTATGTAAAAATTTCTAAAATCGGTACATATGTATTAACATATGTTCTTAAATACACTACATTGGTATCCATAAACCACACACAAACAATTGCCAAGAGGCGTTGGGGAGGAGAAATTATGGAAAATCCAATTCTTATAAATTCCGATGAAATTTTATTAGTTGTCTATAATAATGATCAAAACATTGGTCGGTCAGGACCACTGGATGAAAGCCAAATTCTAAGCATTGTTGATGAGGTAGATGATGCAATCCAAATCTTTCGCATCAATCCTTCTGAAAAGAACTGTGAAGACATTTCTGAAGAGATCGCAGAAGCATATGTAAAAGAAAATATCGAACGTCTCTATGAGGATAGTGAGGTTCATTATTTTATATGAGAAAGTGATGTTACAATAAACTTTTAGGCGAGATCGCAGACGAAAAATATAATGATGAGATTTACGGTACTTACGAACAACAACACCGTTTGCGTCCTTGTGATGTGCTTTA
>NZ_JBHIOW010000023.1:0-10253 GCF_042195725.1 Bartonella sp. AP65SXKL | reverse complement strand
AAAGCTTTAATGCGATAAAGGTTTATAATATTTCGAGTAAGAGCATGTTTGATTTTTTTGATTTCACTGGTTAATTCATATTTTTTGCACATAGAGATACCCTCACAATTTAATGTGATAAACATTTGCTAAAATTTGAAATGGAAAATTGGATTGGAAAGCAGGCGCCCCCACAACGCCCATGCTTTATTTAAGCAGCGTTATTTTCAATAATCTTTACAACGGTATCGTTTTCATAAACCTCACAATTTATGGGAACCCAATATAAATCACTATCTCTTTTTAATCTTGCATTGCCATATACATTACCTCTAATCACGAAATAACCAGAGATTTTCGCATTACCATAAACAGAGCCATAAACATCAGTATGACAGCCCACGCTAGCATTCCCATAAACCTTGCCATAAATTTTAGCAGCGCCACTAACAACAGCATGATCATAAACTACCGCCTTGCTATGAATACGAGCATTTCCTGATAATTTTGCATTGCCATAAACCCGCGCCTGATGATAAACCCAAGCATTATAAGAAAGATGCGCATTGTCATAAACATGAGCATTTGCATAAACGCGGGCACGGTCACATACATGGGCATTGCCATAAACACTACCCATTATAATAGCGTTATTAAAAACCTTGGCATTTTCATAAATATGGGCAGGATTTAAAACAAGAGCATTATCGTAAACCCAGCAATTGCCATCATGAGAGAGGTTACTTTCATTTTCAATAAAACCACCCAAGGCACCAGCCTTAACATCGTCAAAATCCCTTAATGCTTGGATGCGATAAAGAGTTTGATTATTAAATACACGTGTCTCATTTGTGAGTGCAAACTTTTTTTGCATAGCACAATTCCTTTATAAAAAGATTTGAATTTTAGAATGAAATGTTTAAAGGGGGGCGCCCCCGCCGCGCCCGCGCGTCATTTACACAGTTGTAAAAACAATATCACCAGTGATAACAGATTCTTTATAATTGCCACCAATTTTGGTATCACCACCAATCTCAGTATAGCCAATTACCTTGGCATTGCCATAGACATGAGCATCACCATGGACCTTGCCATAAATTTTTGCATTGTCATAAATGCGAGCATCATCATAAACCTCGGCATTATCAGAAATTAAAGCATTATTGGAAACCCAAGCGCCACCATAAACCTTGCCATAAACCTTGGCATTGTCATAAACGCAGCCCCTATCATAAACATGGGCATAACCAGTCACTATAGCATTCCCATAAACCTTGGCTTCTCTATTGACCATAGCAGCGCCACAAACATGGGCATTATCGCAAACCCTAGCATTATCAAAAACTATAGCATTTTCATAAACATGGGCATTATCATAAACCTGAGAGGTTCCTAAAACACGCGCTTTATCATAAACCTCAGCATTGCCATAAATTCGAGTTTTATCAAGAAATTTGCCATAAATAGTGTCATAAATTTTTGCATTTCCATACACTTTAGCATGTCCAAAAATATCACCATAAATCAATGCGTTCTCATAGACTTGCGCATTGCCATAAACCTCAGCTCTAATATGCACGCTAGCATTGCCATAGACCCTTGCATTTTCATAAATTTTTGCAGATCCAGTAATTTTTGCATTATCCGAAACATGGGCATTATCGTAAATACGAGCATCACCATAAACCATGGCATTGCCACCGACCCAACAATCACCATTATGAGCTAAATTTGCAACCTTATGTATAAAGCCGCCTAAATCACCAGCTTTTATATTAGCAAAATCCCTTAAAGCCCGAATGCGATAAAGAGTATAATCACCAACCTCTATTGTCTCACCTGTAAATTCGTATTTTTTTGCAGGCTCTTGTTGATTAGCAAGCGCGGTTTCATTTGCAATATTAGAGATAACGGGGATGTTTTTTACTGTATTTTTCATAATTAAAACCTTGTCGTAATTAAATTTTCTATTAACAGCCTATAGAGGGCATCGGGTGCTAGAAAACACGGCGACAAGTCCGCTGCTTACACTTTTCTCATAAAGAGTATTGTATGGTGTAAACACACCCGACAAAATCCTCATATACTAACAAAAGTATAAAAGATAGCCAATTTTTAAAAGCGTTGGAAAGATTGTTTCGTAATCTATCCGCTTGTCGTTTCAAAGTGTTTTCTAATCACTTGAATATTCATATAACAAAATACGTATTTATTGTCAAACAATATTTTATCTTTTTTGATATTTTTTTGTATTTTTTAAATACGTTGTGTATTGATAATATCTTATGCCTATTAGTTGCTTCTTTTATATTTATATGCTTTTAAAGCTATATTATTAGCTTTCTTAAAAGATTGCGTTATTTTCTGAATCTATACATTTATAATATTTAGAAACGCTCTCATGATGCGTATTTTAAACTTTATAACCTATCAATTTTGTTACTAAATGAATTTTAAATTTTTTGTGAATTTTGTTTATAAGGGGCTTTAATTTAAACGACCTTAATAGCACCGCGCTCTTATAACAAATGCTTTCATTTGCATTTTTGCTTTCTCTATAGCTGTTATGTTCTTTATAGCCATGGCATCATTTTTCATTTTCATAAGAGAAACGATAAATAGGATAATTGTGATTTATTGTCTGTTATGAAAATATCTCAATAGAAACTGATCATTATAGAGATTAGCAAAATCCCTTTTAATAGACTTTTGTCAGTTGTGTCAGTTCTTTTTAGACCCTATACTATTTTTTTAAAATGATAAAAAATTAAAAGCATTATATTTCAATATGTTAGTCTTTTTAAGATACAACTTATATAGATAACACAACCTTAAATACAATTAATAATATATATTTGTCAGTTATCTGTCAGTAAATTGAACTGACAAAAGTGATTATTTTAGTGTGTCATTAAAACGTGTCTTATGAAAAGCGTATGAAAGTAAAAACTGATTACGTTATTAAAATCCCTTTTATGAATTTAATCAGTTCTTTTGAATAGATAACCTTATGATTTAGAGAATGATTACAACGTGCTTTATAAAAATCATGTGATCCTTTAAAGCTTTTCAAAAGATATCTTGTAACTCATAAGAGATGCTATCAAGATCTTTATAGTTATGAGTTTTGGGGGTGCTTTTTGTACGTATTATTTTATTTTTTTAATCCAAAATAAAAATCATTATATTTCAATATGTTAATGTTTTAAATAAACAACCTATATTAAATACAATCCGTAA
Organism: Bartonella sp. AP65SXKL; assembly: GCF_042195725.1. Classification (NCBI taxonomy): domain Bacteria; kingdom Pseudomonadati; phylum Pseudomonadota; class Alphaproteobacteria; order Hyphomicrobiales; family Bartonellaceae; genus Bartonella; species Bartonella sp. AP65SXKL. The sequence continues at coordinate 7,034 of NZ_JBHIOW010000023.1, read as the reverse complement.
ATACAATCTATAATATACATTTAAAGGGGTTTTGTAGGGGTTTTGGGGGTTTTAAGAACCTACAAAACCTATAAGTAAAATGAATATACATAACTCTCTTTAAACAAAGCTTTTGAAAAGGATAAAGCTATCATTTTAGATTACGGTATAACCTCTTAAAGGCAATGTAAAAAAATCTAATTCTATTTAAGAGTGGATTTCTTAAAAGTTTTAAAGCAATCCAAATAAGAGTATCTAAAAGTGCAAGTTTCTTCTTTTTAGAATAACGCATGATAAATTATCCTTTTAAAGATTGTATGTAAGCAATGTATAAAGGGGGTATAGGAACCTATAGCTATAAGACCTTATACCCCTTGTGAGGTTAATATGCCTATCATGTGAGCATGCTTTATAAGTTATTTGGTTTCTCTTATTTCTAATTTTGGTAAGTTCTTAACAATTTTCATTGTTTCTAAACTTACAGTGATAACCCTTTGAAATAACTCTAATGGATAGGCAGGGTTGCCAATGGTTTCAACAGCATAGTGATTGGCATCATTAACAATACCACTCTTTTTATCTGTCTTAACGCATTGACGCCCCATAACCGATTCAAGAGAGATATCTGTTATTGTGATATTGCTGTTATAAATAACAGTTGATTTATTCTTTTCCTTACTATTCCCAGCAAATTTCATTTCAGTCACATAATAGAATTTTTCGGGATTAGAGATTTCTGTCTGTTTTGGATTACCCTTTTTAAAGATCACGGGATAAGGCTCTACATCTTCATAATTCACGTGCAAATGACCGAGTTCACGCCCTGCTGTCACAAATTTCCAAAAATCATCAGCCGTTTTTACGCAAGGGATACGAGGCAATTCTTTGCATAAATTATCAGCATAACGGGTGCGATAATCTTCTGAATGCAAAAAACCGTAAACATAATAAAACAGATCATCTTTAGTGTTTTTTCATTAGGATAAGCGGCTTTTAAATATGCTAATCCTTCATCAGTTATAGCATTACGCATTTTCTTTTTTTCTTATTTTAGTAAATAAGCGATTGTCATGCTATTTTTTTTATCAAGCGACAATCAATGGATAGTTTTTTGTTGTCTCTAATATGTAACAGTTCCAATAAATTTGGTATATTCTATGAATAAGAGGCTTTACTTGAAGCTCAAAATTATATTACATGCAACACCTTAAAATTAAGAAGCATATTAGAGTGTATGATTGTCATTTAACAGTGTCATTGTAAAATCTTCAAAAGCGGGGGAAATGATATGGTTTGCACAACACATAAAGCAGGTGTATACAGTACAGTCTATGCTTTTTTCTCAGATGTTATAAGTATTACTCTCATCAAAAAATTAAAAAATTGTTACGCGGTTGGCGATTTTTTCTGTGACGCTGATGATGGGGATCATTTTGTTGCTCATTTTGAGGGCACAATGAATGCATAGATTTTTTTTTACTTTTGTTTTTGCGGCTATTTTGTGCCTTTTCTCGTTGCCGAGTTTTGCCCAAAATATTCGTGAGAAAGCGATTAATCAATCAGAGAGCATCCAACGACAACAAACACAACAACAGCGTTTTCAACGATTGCACCGTAGAAACGAAACACATGGGATATTTTTGCCAGACGATGATACCACATCTGCCTATGGTGCTTCATCTGGTACAACCTGTTTGCTGATCAAAAGCATTGAATTTGTTGGTGCTCAGTTGATTTCTCATACCGACCTTCATGAAGCCATTTCTCTTTGGGAAGGACGGTGTTTGGGGATTGCCGAAATCAATAAAGTGCTCAAAGCGGTGACCAAGCTTTATATGAAGCGCGGCTATATTGCGGTGCGGGCTTATTTGCCTGAGCAAGATTTAAGCGGCGGTCATCTCAAGATTGTTGTTGTTGAAGGTGTGATGGAAGATATCACTCTGGATGGGCATAAAGTTGAGAGGAGACTTCAAGGAGAAATCACCACGGCTTTTCCAAATCTTATTGGGAAGCCGACCAATCTGCGCCAGATAGAGCAAGGGCTTGATCAAATCAATCGGCTTTTCTCACGCCAAGCCACCATTAATCTTGGTGCGGGGAGCAATTCGGGTGGTTCGATACTCGATGTTCATATTGAAAAACAGAAACCTTGGCTTATTACGCTTTCCAGCGATAATCTTGGTGCTAAAGCAACAGGAATTTATCAAACGCGCTTGAGCCTTTCTTTTGATGATCTGTTGGGGATCAATGATCAATGGTCGTTTAGCTATCAGCGCTCTATGGATGGTAGTCCGTATCATTTTTCTCACAAGCGCCCCAATAGTGATACTCTAACGGGATCATTTTCTCTACCCTATGGCACTTGGACAACAGGTTTTGATGGGACGTGGAGCCAATATCATTCGAGTGTTAAGGGAATATTTTCCGATATTATGACTGCGGGCAAGTCTTTATCGCTGACACCGTGGATTTCACGGGTTATCGACCGTGATCAAGAGGGAAAGACCTGGGTTACAGGACGGTTGACATGGAAATATTCTGATAATTTTATTATGGGCAGTCGGGTTGATGTTTCCAGCCGTAAACTAGCTATTGCAACCTTTGAGCTTGATCACTCGCGCAAGTGGCTTGGAGGAGAATTAAGCGCGCATATAGGGTTTCATAAAGGGTTGGCAATTCTTGGCGCTTATGACGATAAAGAGCAAGAGAATGCAACAAAAAATTCACCCAAAGGGCAATTTTCCAAATTGTCTTTTTCCCTAGGCTACGTGCGTCCTTTTTCGCTCAAACAATATAACTTTCGCTATAACACGCTGTTTTCAGGACAATTATCACCCGACACATTGTTTAGTTCAGAGCAAATATCGCTTGGTGGTAGTTCCTCTGTGCGTGGGGTGCGTGAGGCGATTTATTACGGCAATAATGGGGCGTTTTGGCGCAATGAATTGTCGCTGTTGTTGCCAGGTTTTTCTTCGAGAATGGGGCGTAAATTTATGAGCCAATTTGCCCCTTATATGGCGCTTGATCTGGGGGCCGTGGCCAATAATGTAAACAAAAACAGTTTTGGCGGGAGCCTCGTTGGGGCAACTCTTGGTTTCCATGCAACCGGAGACATTACGGATATTGATGTGTCTTATTCGAATATTTTAACCCAATCGACAGTGCGAGAAAAGGGAAATGCGACAGGGTTATTTCAAGTGCGGGCATTATTGAGATTTTAGAGCAAAGGGGCGGTAAAAAATATCGCTGCGCTGTTTATACCCATATGGGTTGTTTTTTTAAAGAGATAAAGAATTTTATGAGGAGCTGAAGATGCGGGGATTGAAAAATCAAAAGCATAGATTGGGATATGGATACAAGCTATGGCAGCGCGTTCTTTGTGTTTTGCAGCGAGGGATCCATAAGGGGCTTTCACTTGTTTTAAGCTTTTGCTTAGCTTTTCAGCCTTTGTTATTGCAAGCACAAGCGCTTGGAGCGCGAAGTCCTGTTGCACAAGAGAGCCAAGGGATAAAAGCAGCTGATGGGGTTGGCTCTGTTTTCCGCCCCACGGTGGGGAAAGCCGGCAATGATGTGCCGCTGATTGATATTGTTCGCCCCAATGGACAAGGTCTTTCTCATAACAAATATGACAGTTTCAATGTTGATACCCATGGCGTGATTTTGAACAATTCGACTGAGGAGGTTTCGCGTTCACAGCTTGGGGGATTGGTGCCAGGCAACGGCAATTTGCGTTATAGCGGTGCAGCAAAGGTTATCCTTAATGAAGTGGTGAGTGCCAATCGCTCGCGTCTTGAAGGCGTGAGCGAAGTACACGGGCATATGGCGGATGTTATTATCGCCAATCCCAATGGGATTACCTGTAACGGTTGTGGCTTTATTAATACACCACGGGTGACTTTATCGACTGGACAACCGATTATTGGAGCCGATGGCGCTTTGAGTGGATTGCGTGTTGAGGGTGGAGATATCACCATAGGCGCTCGTGGGGCTGATGGGAGTGCATTAGATATTTTTGATCTTGTTTCGCGCAAGATCAGTGTCGGGGGTCCCATACAGGTCAAAGGAGATTTGGCTGTTATCGCGGGGCGCAATCATTTTGATTATAACAAACGCGAAGCAACTTCTCTTGGTTCTGATGGCAAAGAGCCGGAATTGGCGATTGATTCCAGTGAGTTTGGTGGAATGTATGCGGGGCAGATCCGCGTGATTGCCAATGATAAAGGCGCCGGCGTTAAGATGCGCGGAGACATGGTTGCCAATGCAGGCGCCATGAGATTGACAAGTGATGGCAAGCTGGTGATTGCTAAAGCACGCGCCAAAGGAGCGGTGAAGGCTCACTCCCACCACGATAGTGTGCACGTGAAAGATCTGCTTTTTTCAGAAGAAGCGGTTGAGCTGAAGGCTTTGAAACATGTTGAACTGGCTGAGCAAGCTCGCGTTGCAGCGAGCGGTACTGTTGATGTGGGCGCCGATCTGATCAAGCTCCAGTCTCATGCTCTTCTAGCAAGCGGTATTGGGAGTGATGGTCAACAGTCAGCGACGGGTTCTTTGCATTTACAGGCAGCAAAGCTTGAGGCGGGGAATGGGCGGATAGCCGCCGGTGATCTCTTAGAGATCCAAGCAGCAACAATTGATCTGAGCCGCATGCAAGACAATGATCAAACAGGGGTTTCTTCCCTTGGCGATCTGACCATTAAAACCAATCAAATCACCGCTTTAAACAACCATATTGGTGCCAAGGGGAATATTGTCTTGAGCGCCGATGATGGGCTCACTGTAGGCGCTGGACATTATAGCGCCGGCGGCTCTCTTTTGGTGGAAGCAGCAGAGCTTACATCACGTGCGCGCTTAGTGGCAGAGCAAAAAGTTGACCTTTATGCGCATCACGGTGCCCTGATCCAAAAAGGCACTGTCTGGTCCAATGGGAAGATAACGCTGGATGCCCATGGTGCCCTCAATCACACGGGTGATATTGTCAGTATGCAGCAGGTTGCCTTGACAGCGGGTAGCATGCTCACAACCTCTCAAGAGAGCACGATTTTAAGTTATGATGTGGTTTTGAGTGCTGATGCTTTAACCCAAGCAGGGACTGTGGAAGCTCAAGAGGGAGCATTAACCCTTCAAGTGCGTGATGGGGTTATCAATAGCGGCACAATGCGCGGTGAGAGTGTCGATGCTCATATTGGTGCATTTACCAATCAAGGGACATTTATTGCAACCGATGATTTGCATTTGATGGTAAGCGCACAAGAAGGCGCCGATCCGCAACAAGCCTTTCTGAAGAATACATCCGAAGGTGTCCTTCAAAGTGGTGGTGTTTTTGTTGTGACCGCAGGGCAATTAGACAATGCCGGTGCGCTTGGCTCTAGTGGTGAGAATGTTGCGCTCAATGTGGCAGGAAATGTCAGCAATAGTGGGCTGATTTACGCCAAAAAATCTATGGATCTATTCAGTGATGGTAATCTGACCAACACACAGGGCAGAATGATTGCAGAAGAGGCTCTCACCATTGGTGGGCTGAAAGAGACACGTGCTGGTCATATAAACAATGAGGCTGGTCTTCTCAGTGCTTTAGCCGGTGAGATGAAGATTGTTGCAACGTCTTTTGTCAATAAAAGCGCTGAAACGACAAATTCAGAGCAACAAAACGCTACACATGATGAAGGTGCGCATGTTTTAGCGCGGGATGGTTTGCGCATTGATGTGGGCAGTTTTGAGAATGTTGATGGTCTTATTTCTACGCAAGGGGCAGTCAATATTGTTGCTGATAGTGTGATCCAAGCAGGGCACATAGAGATTGAGCGTGGTGACCTTCAACTGACCAGCCACGGTGATTTAAGCAATAGTGGCACAATAGAAAGCAATGATATCATTGTTTTGCGTGCGCAAACAAATCTCAGCCAAACGGGGCGCATTGTTTCACAAAAGCGGATAGAGCTTTCCAGTGATGGCATATTGACAATGGGCGAGTCAAGTGAGGTTGGTGCCTATGATGTAACGCTGAAGGCAGGCACACTCACCCAAGCTGGGCTTGTGGAAGCGCAAGGCGGGGTACTTACTCTCAACAGCCATGATGTTTTAAGCAATTCCGGTATCATGGTGGGCGGTGTTGTTGATGCGAAGCTTGGGTCTTTAGCCAATTCAGGTCAGCTTTTAGCCAGTGACAGCTTTACGCTTATAGCAAAAAGTCATGATCCGTCATTGGGGCAAGTTGCTCTGGTTTTAAATGGTGAAGACGGTGTTCTCAAAAGTGGTGGCGCTTTTGTTTTAACCGCAGATGTTTTGGACAATGCCGGCAGTATTGGCTCAAGTGGTGATGGGGTTGCGCTCAATGTGAGCGCTGATCTGAGTAATAGTGGGCTGATTTATGCCAAGAAATCTGCCATTTTCTCCTTGGATGGGGATTTTATTAATAAGTTTGCCGATGTCATTGCTGAAGACAATCTCATCATCCGTGGCTTAAGTGGAGAGCGGGCTGGTCATGTGATCAACAGCTCGGGTCTTTTAGAAGCCGTGTCAGGCGATATGACCTTCGATGTCTCAGCGCTTACCAACATGCGTGAAGGTGGAGTTGAAGTTAGCGATAAAGTGGTGAATCGCAATGTCTATGAAACATCACATACTGAAACAGATGGGTGGTTTTTTGTTGATACAACTACCACAACTACCAGAGTTACAACGACGGTTAGTCAGCAGCAGCCTCATTTTACCAATAATGCTGCCCAGATTTTAGCAGGGCGTCATCTCACGGTTCATGCCGGCGATATCCGCAATAGTTATAGTTTAATTGCTGCCAATGGCAACATTGTGATGCATGGCGATACGCTGCTCAATGAGGGGCGTGATTTAACCGAAACAACCAAGATTGAGACGACAACACGCATTGAGACTACATCTGGTGATATTTTGGGTGCAGGGGTGGCTCAAATAGGAGATACAGACACATCGGAATATGTTGATGATCCTGTAATAATCACGCGCACTTATGATGCTGTTTACGGCACGATTGAAGCTGGTGGCACGCTTGATGCCAAGTTGACAGGCTATATTGACAA
>NZ_JBHIOW010000022.1:0-10361 GCF_042195725.1 Bartonella sp. AP65SXKL | reverse complement strand
TCTGTAAACCAAAAGGGAGTCTCTACCTGTGGACTTCCTGCTATTTGGTCAAATTCTTGATTACACTTGTCCAAAGCATCCCCACTCAAACCTACACACTCTTCGTCTACAGATCTCTTTCGCCTTGTCACGGGCGCTTCAGAAGAAGAAACATCTCGTTTTTTTCGAGAAGAAAGACCTTCTGATGACGCTGGACCTATAAAATGTTCATGCGCTTTTAAAGAACAGGGTTGTATACTTGCAAAAGAACGCCAAGGGTCTAAATTGCGTTCATTATCAAGTCCCCGTAAAAATAGCCCCCGAAAATCGGGAACATTAAACGTCGTGGCGCCATCCCCTTCTCCCCACGTCGTTCCTATCGCAGAAAATAAATCCCAATAAACATACCGTGAATAAGCACTTCCATCACATGGCAACCAACCATCCGGCAAGCGCTCCATTGCAAACGGTCCTATCAGACCGGAAGGTAAACGTTTTAAGGAAGAAACTTTGCCCCTTGTCGGGTTGAGAACTTGCCAACCCGTAAGCTCTTCATCATACACAAGCGTATAAAGACAGCCATCTTGTATCTCTCCTCCCGATAAGGCTAATAAACCGGTTTCTGTTGCCTTATAAACGGGCTTATCGGCTAAATTATTTAAAGCAATTGTTGTCGCCCCAACATTCTTGCCCTTCGCTTTAAAACAAACCGATATGCCATTCTTATACTCTAAAAATGCCGATTGACTTAGAAGCCTTATCACGCTCGTCTTTTGGTTATTATCAACCGTCACAATCCCTTCAAGCACGCCGCCCGTATCCGATAAATACTCACTTATCCTTTGCATCATAAAACGAGCGCTATTATTAACCGTGTTAGGGTGCTGTCCCTCTGACCAATTAATTAAAGCATCAGCACCACCATTCTCAGATGCCGTTAAAGACCAATCATAAATCGTGGACATCTAAACCTCACGTCTTGATTCCAAACACAACACTCATATTAATCGGGCGCGTCTCACTTATACCTGAACTTGCCAATGCAACATCACGCATGTGAAGGTGGGAATGGGGAAAGGCGAGCTTATGGTGCACGCGTATATCCTCTGCTCTCACGCCCAAACGTTCAGCAAGCTTCAATCTTTGCTGGTCATTCAACACATATCCCCAGATGATTGTCATATCACCATGCCAACTCTCTTCCTGATTTTCATCATTCAAAATCGTAAAGGATTGACCCCCATGGTCATGCTTTCTCATTGCGTCATTTTGTAAAGTGCCAAGATAACGAAAGCGGTCTATCTCGCGGTCATCATCAACACCTCGTAAAAAAACACCACGCAAATCGGGAACATTAAACTTCGTCCAACTATCAGCGCCTCCCCACCTGATCCCTATCGCTTCATAAAGAGCAGGATAATCACTACGCAAATAAGCCTTCCCATCACATGGTAACCAGCCATCTGGCAAAACTTGCATCCCAAAAATCCCTATCGTCCCTAGTGGATAAACAGGGATAACCGGCTCTTGCGATAAAGAGAGAGGCGTAGGATTTAAAACTTGCCAAGCATGATCCCTATAAACCAAGCTATAAATGCACCCCCTTTGAAGCTCGCCTCCCGATAAAACACGGAGACCTAATTCCGTCGCCTTGTAAACAGGTTTAGCCGCCAAATCATTCAAGGCAATTGCGGTTTCCCCAACATTCTTGCCCTTCGCTTTAAAACAAATTGATATCCCATTCTTATACTCTAAAAATTGCGATTGGCTTTGAAGTCTTATCAACGTCGTCTGGTGTTCAGCATCAACCGTAAAAGTGCTTTCAATCACACCACTCGTATCCGATAAATACTCACGCACACGTTGCATCATCACACGAGCACTATTATTCAGACTACTAGGACGTTGTCCTTTTGACCAATCAATCAAATCATCACAATAGGCATTCAAGGAGGCATTTAAAGACCAATCATAGATCGTCGACATCTTACACCTCATGTCTTAATCGCAAACAGAACACTCACATTAACTGGACGCGTCTCGCCTTCACCAGTGCTCTCCAAAACAACCTCTTGGTTCTCATCAAGAGTATGAGAACTTACAATGTAGCCCCCTAAATTCTCACGCTCTATGCCCATAAAATTCGCTAGAGAGCTCCCCCCAAACAAGCCTAGACGATAGCCCAACACATCCGTCGTATTCCCATCCCAAAAGTTTTCGTTGCTGGTAAAATGAGACATCGAAAGGCTCTGTCCTTGATGTTGATGCGACTCAATTAAATCTGTTTGCACACTTGCAAAAGAACGCCCCTCATCAATATTGCGCCCTCCATCAAGCCCCCGTAAAAACATCCCTCGAAAATCGGGAACATTAAATGTCGTGGCGCCATCACCCTCTCCCCAAACCGTTCCTATCGTCTCAAATAAATCACCATAATCACGACGCAAATAAGCCTTCCCATCGCAAATTAACCAATCCTTTGGAATCCCGCGCATTCCAAACGTTCCTATAAAACCCGTGGGATAAAGATTGCTTTCTTCTTCTTCTAAAGGGAGTGGGGTAGGATTAACAAGATGCCAATGATCTCCATTATAAAACAATGTATAAATGCACCCTTGTTGGATTTCCCCCCCTGATAAAAGCGATAAACCCGTTTCTGTTGCTTTATAAACCGGCTTGCCATCTAAAGCATTTAAGACAATCGTGGTCGCTCCAACATTCTTACCCATAGCCATAAAGCGCAAAACGATACCATTCTTATACTCTAAAAATTGCGATTGGCTTTGAAGTCTTATCACACTCGTTTGTTGGACATGATCATTTGTAACAATGCCTTCAAGCTCTCCACCCGTGTCTGACAAGTATTCCTTTACGCGCTGCATCATCACACGGGCGCTCGTGTTCACACTGCTAGGATGCTGTCCTTCAGACCAATCAATCAAATCATCTACGCGCGTATTATCCGCCGCTCTAAGCGACCAATCATAGATCGTTGACATCTCTCATAAATCCTAATTCCGGTAAAATGGTCCGTAAAACGCCCGCATGAATTGCGTCATCAAAGGATTATCATCATCACTCTCTTCTTCTTCCGAAGCCTCTTCTTGTGATGCTAATAATGCCCTTAAAACCTCTAACAAGTTGTCTCTATTTCTAATGCCACCATGCGCTGTAGGACTTGCTCTATGAGGCTGCCCACCATACATCTGTAATACACGGTTGACAAAATCACTTGCACGCATAGCGTTGTTTCCACCATTCAAGCCAACCGCATTGCTCCCAACAATTTGCGCCGCATTGGCATGGGGATTTTGCAAAAGACGCGCGGCTCCTCCTGCACCTTGTTGATGGGCTAAATACAACTCCGCTTCACTAGGCGCTCTTCCCAAAAGGCGGCTTAAATGATTGCGATTATCAAGCGTCAACCGCCCCATGGCATCTGCCGCTTGCATGGGATCAAACCTATCCTGCAAACCATATTGCTTGGCGGTGCTGTCTATAAATTGATACAACCCACCAGCAGAAGAACGTGGATTCCTTGCATTCGGATTGCCTCCACTTTCAACTTGCGCAACACGGTACAAATAGCTCTCTGGCAAACCATAACGCGCTGCCGTTTGCCGTATCGCTTGATTAACAGCAGGACTATAACGGGTCATAGCTTTATCCTCTTCTACCTTGGTGTACTCAGCATATTAAATTGACCAGCCAATGCTTTTCCTCCTCCTCCAAGCAACGCAGCAGAAAGCTTTTTCACCCATTCTTTTGTAGCGTATCCCTTTTCTTGCGCTTTAATCATATCTTGAATGAGCTTTGCAATTTGATCATTCTTAATCTGTGTCCCCCCTGTTAACAATTTGACAACATCCTTTTCAATCCGTTGACGCTCTCTAAACGCCGCCTCTTTGAAAGGAATCCAAGAAGCCTTCACCGCCGCTTTTCCTGCTTGCATAGCTGCATCAAATTTACCCGTTGGCATACTGACATTATGCGTAAAAGATATCTCTTTATTCGCTATACGATTTGGTATTCTGTTATAAAGATCTGCATAATTAGCTTCTCTATCAACAACCTTCTTAACAGCAGAAGCTTTATCTGCTCCATAAATCTTTGCAAATCGTTCATACAGATCATTCGTACCAAAAATCTCCTTTGCCTTGGAAACTTGATCTCCTGCTTGCCCCATACCTTGTAAAAGTTTTGCTCTTGATCCCTTTTTAAAGTATTCTTGTTCTCCCTCTGGTAATTCATCAAAAGTTTTACTGAATTTATCCTTATTAACTGACTTTCTAAGAATTTTGGAACCTTCATCCATAGCATCTACATCTGAACTATATTGATGATATAATGCCCGTCCCTTCTTATATTCAGATGATATATCATCCATAAGCTCTAATAACTTTTTCTGAATGCCTACTAAACTGCGAACTTGGCTATTATCTCCTTGTCTCCTTTCGGTCCTTATCATTAAATCGACAACCTCCTTAGTCTTATGAAGAGCCCCCATGTTTGGTTTCTCCTTAAGGAGACTAAATTTTTGAGAAGAAAACGGACTAACGTTGTTGCCATCCGTAATAAACCGCTTTAGTCCTTCATCATAAGCTTGTTTGAAGTATGGACGCTTCATTAAATCATTAAGAGCACCATAATATTTTTCTCCTATCGGCGTTTTCTTGGCTATTTCGTAAAGAGTATGTGATTCTGCTTCTCTACTCGCGATAAGATCATCTTTTAAACCTGTGACATTTTGACGAGGAACAAAGTGTTCATCAGCGGCTTGATGAATACGCTCCCCTCCTCCCAACGCTCTCTGCCCAGCTCTTTTAGTCAAATCAAGATAAGCTCCTTGGTTTCTTTTCGCGATATCAAAAACAAGATCCTGTAAAAAAGGACTATGATCAGCTACGTAATCGGTAGGAACTGCATTCTTAAAAGAGTTTCCTAGCTCTTCAGAAGCCTCCTTACCTAAATGTTTACTGATTTCTCTTAATGTGTCTGTTGCAACACCTTGCTTATGAGAAGGAGAAAGAAGTCTTCGTATTCCACCGACAGTAGAACCAGCCAAATGACCTAAAGCACTGCCAACCATTGTCCCTGCTGCTCCTAATCCTCCACCAACTGCTGCACTTTGAAGTGTGTGACCTAACCCTACACCTTCACCTGCTCCATGTAATGCACCAGATGCCGCTCCTACTTTAAGCAAATGAGGAAGTGTTGTGTTTTTTGTGATGCCTAAAAACGGACTTGCTTTCTCACCTACATATTTCACTCCTGCGCCTACCCGTTTCCCTAACGTGCCTACCGGCGTTGGAACGGCTTTCAAAAATGCTTGACTTAATTTTGAAGTAGCAGGAGGCGCTATCCGCCCTGCTAGTCCTGCAACCGCTCCTGTTCCTAACGTCGCAAGTGAAGGTAAAGCAGCCCCTACAACATTTCCTAACAAAGACGTCCAATAATGCGTATCACTCATCCTACGTTGATAATCACGTATTCTATTGGCTTCTTTCTCATACTTCTCTTCGTATTTTTTATCACCAGATAACCAATATCTGTACAGCCCCTTTCTAAAAGCATTTAGTGCACTCTCATTCTCATCATCACGTCCCGCCGCTACAATCCCCGCAACTTCATCATCTAAATTAAAACTCAAACCATGCTTTAAAGAATTCCAAAAGGCTTCACTTTGTGTAATCTCTGGAGAGAGTAGAGTATTCTCATAAGAAGGATTGGCATATTCTAAAACAGAACCTAAATTGATAAAATTCGGTCCAAGTTCTGATGAGCGTTCTCGATTAGCCGCATATTCTGAAGCAGAACCTAAATTGATAAAATTTGGACCAAGTTCTGATATTTTTTTACCTTGATTGTTCGTAGCACCTAATGCACGATCAACTACAAGAGAATTCTTATTGTTAATCATTTAGCCCTCTTGTAAACTTGACCATTGTAAATAAACTCAACCCCAATAGGCATTTTATTAGCTTGTTCTGTGCTGCTTACAGTTGTAAAATTTGCAACATTCCCTTGTGAGACCGCCTGATTGGTCGAATTTTGGCTATTTCTTGCCATAACGGCATTTCTCATATTATTTTCTGTAGACTCAATATGACCTAATACAATACCTTGTACTTCAGGGTTCAGTCTTGATAAAACATCTTTTATTGTTGACAAACGCCGTTTAAGCTCTCGTGTAGACATACGTAAATTTAATTTCCCAAGAGACTCTTTTAACATTTCAATGTCTTTATCGCTAACATTTCCAAGTCCTAGCGCCCCTCTTTGCGATAACATTTTCATTTGATCTATACGGTCAAGCCCTATACGAGATTGTATTGATTCCAAAATCTGTCGTACATCCGATTGTTCGGACGTTGAGAACGCGTAGCTAGCAGCTAAAGCTATATTACCTGTCGCCTTATTCTTAAAATTCTCAAGGTATTCCTGTACATAATCAATATCTTCTAGCAAAACCTTTGCATACAAGTTTTTATGTTGACGTAAAGCAGATTCTCGTTCTTTGTCCAGATACGCCTTCCCACCAGGGTGATAAACCACTCTCTTTCCCGTTGGTGATGTTGGGTCATCAATTAACGAACTCCCATCATTGTAATGTTTTATGCTATCTGTAGCACCTGTTAACAATGCACTAAGCATTTGAGGATTCCTTGCCATGACAGCAGCTTCTTCATCACTGTAGCCTTTGGACTTTAGATACTCGACAGTCTGATTAACCTGCCCTCTTTGTTTATCTCCTTCATTAAGATGCTTCACACCACTTGCAAGCGCATCCCATCCAGAACCATCTGTAGGTGCTGCCGCCATACCTGCAAAAAGATCTTTGAGCTTCTGATACGCATCTGATTGAAAAAACTTATAAGTATTGGACTGTAAAAATTTCTCTGCATCTGTCAGTTCAGGAGTCGGTGTTGGGGAAGCGGGTGCTAATGGTTGCGTTTGTTCATTAACATGAGGTTTTAGTTCTTGTGGAGTACTCTCTAGTGCATTTGGCATGGGTGGATGTTGATCAAATCCAAGAGGCATTTCCGCTCTAGGAGCCGTATAGGGCATAAATGGTCCATATGGATTCAGCATACTCTGTAAATAGGGGTTGTTTGGAGCATCTGCTTTCTCTGGTGTCATCATACTTTCAATGGCTGACCCCACACCCATAACTGCACTGGTTTTTGGATACTTTGCTACGAATTTCCCCACGGGGCTCTTTGTTATTAATTGTCCCAATCTATTCGCCCCTGTAACCGCTTTGGGAGCAATATATCTAAAAATATGAGGCGCAGCTCTCGCTGCCATAAAAGCTGCCCCAGCTAATGGAAATAATAATGGAAATGCCATCACGCTATCCTTTTAAAATTATCGTTTAATGATTATACAGCTATTGTTTCTTATTCATGTGATCTAAAAAAAACTTGGATGCTCCTCCTGCCAACGCTGCTCCCATTGGACCACCTGCCATGTAACCAAAAGCCATCGGTGCTGCTTGAAGTGCTAAAGAACCTATAGCCCCTACATTTTTCCACGGATTATTGCCCTCTATCTTAGAGATTGTATGATTATTCGTCGTCGTGCCGTAATTCCTTGCAAAACCATGACCGGCATTCATAAGCATATTCAACCTATTCCAGCCGCTATTGTCTTGTTCCAGCCAACGTTCTCTATTGGCATCAACAAGGCGTTGATTGTAGTCATTAAGAACAGATGACCCCTGCAACATATTCGAATAGGCATTATTGTAAGAGGGGAATAAGTTGCCTATCATGCCTAAGCGGTTTTCATTTAGTTGATCAATCATCGAATTGGCTTGCATCATATGCTGTAAATCTCTATCACGCTGGCGATACTTGATACGAGCTAATTCATCATTAAGCCCCCTCTGTAACTCATTGTTATGCGCACTAGAGCCATAAAGACCACTACCTAAAAACTGTCGATTAATACTATTTCTTATTTCACTTAAGCCCTCTTTAAGTTCCTCATCAAATTGAGAATTCGGTCCCATCAAACCACCAGATGCAATCCAGTTAAGGTTTCTCGCAGACGATGTAGGAGTATTCATCAAATGATTCATATAATTCTGATACTGATGAGGAATAGCTCCAAGACCTCCAATTGCTTGATAAGTTGGAGCACTTAAAGGTGCAACACGAGGTCCCCCATATACATTACCACCCATCCCTGTATCATACATGTTATACGCATCTGCACCCCCACGCTTAAAGACATTCTGCATCCAAGTTGGAGGGGCGCTTGTTTGTACCTGCTTCTGTTCTGTCGTTGTTGGTGTCTTGCTCCCCATGTCACAATTCCTTCCTATAATAAAGCATAGCTATGCCATAGCCTTGCTTGTCCAATGCGCGCTTCCAACCTAAACGACCCAAGATCTCCATTTCAGAAGCCCCATTCTCACGCGCCCAATCCTCTACAAATGTCAAATTATCAACTTGATCAAGAACGCCCTTGCCACTACATTCACAAATCAGAGCGCGCTTCTTTCCTAAAACTGTCTGTTGTATCTGGGTCGTGAATGCCGCTAAAAAGCGCTCGTCATCATCCAAAACAAGCCATAACTGTTTCTTGCCACTGCAAATCGCTTCAAGGAGCTCTTGCAACGTGATTTCATGTTTAAAACGTTCCACATACTCGCGAAACGACGCAATGATGTCTTCCAGATAAGGCGCTATACGCTCCATATCCCAAGACGTGGTCAAAAAAACTTTTGCCATTATCCTCTGCCTAAAGGACGTAAATCCACATTAAACCCTGTGATATGGTTCCAATGAACGCCTTCAGGAATACGCAATTTAAAGCGGTGATAACGATTGCGCGAACGACCATGATAAGCGCCCGTGACATATGAACATGCCCTCTCTTGGTGCCATGTAATCGGCGTCTGATTATTGCGAAGCCGACGCTCTCCTATGCTTAAAAGACCTTCCGTCGTATCAACTTCAGCAAACATCTTCGTGATAAAGTTAAAACTTCCATCTGGTGCTCCCAATTCTTGCGAAACAACCGTTGCCTCCATCGGTGCTCCCGTAAACATAACAAGCCGATTTTCATCATCAAAAGCACCAAGCATTGGGGCGCCACTTTGCCAACGAGGGCTGTCTAAAGAAGCCGGCAATGTCTCAAGATTGATCGAGATCTCATCTAACTGTTCTAAAGTATAACCTGTCGTAAATACTGGAAACAACGTGAAAGGTTTTCCCTGTAGCGTCGACCATTTCTGCAAGCCCCAATCATAAACAAAAGTCGTTTGCTCGTTATTACCTCTTTTTAAGGACCAGTAAATCCGGTTATCAATGGGATCTATCACTCCTTGCATCTCATCAAGAGCAAACTTATCAAAGGTTTTAAAAACCGTTCTATCAACCTTCTCAAAGCCTATCGGCAAAAGTTGACCATCAGCACTGATCTGATAAAAGCCACCATCACTCGCAAAAAAAGCATCACTCCCTCGACACGCTATAGAGGCTGCACTGCGCGCTCCACGCTTGTCTTGGATCTTTTGAAAAGCAAACGGGCTCTTGGAACCTAACGTCAAAGAACCAGCATAAATAGCAGAACGAAGAAAAATAAGGGGATTGGTTGTTTCTGTTGCCCCCTGCACATATTCTCCATCTTGGAAATCCATATAACCACTAACATTATATTGAGTCTCCCATAGAGTTTCATCGCCTTCTCCAGACCAATGGATGCGATTGGGATTATCTGTCAATTGCATCAAACAAACAAAAGGTCCCCAAACCTTAACCAATCCTGCTTTCGGTGGATTTCCTTCTAAATCTTCAAACCGTTCAGAACTAAGGACCTTGAAAACTTGCGGCTTATCATTTTTATTCACCGCAATAACCATGTTTTTAAAAAGAGCAAACGACCATTTATTCTCCTCATTTGCATGATACGTCACACCACTTTGGCTGATGTCTTTCCAACCCTTGGTTTGACTATCATAACTGTAAAGCTTTTGTTTGCCTCCTACAATTATCTTAACACCATTGCCACTTCTAAACGCTATGCACCCCAAAGGCTTTTCTTCCAAAGCATGAGACACAACCATTGCACTAGGCATCGGAATGTAACAGCCATCAGCCGGTAAAACATTCACAAGCGTATCCGTAAAGCTACCGTTGACGACCGAAACATCTGGTCTGTAATCAGCGATTGGAAAATAAACCATCTTAAAAATCCGTCGGTATTATTCGCGTGACGTTATGACGTTGAGACGTCTCTGCACGCAATTCATGCAACTGTTCGTTAAAGTCATTGTAAGCTGCCGTTGCACAATCGGGATCTTTCAAGATATTCTTGTAAAGTTCGTATTTTGCACGCGCCTTAATCAAATCAAACGCGTGCACAAACCATGG
>NZ_JBHIOW010000021.1:0-10464 GCF_042195725.1 Bartonella sp. AP65SXKL | reverse complement strand
TCTTGAGCTTCAGCAGAAAAGCGTATGGTAATAGGGTGTTTTGGTGATCCTAATGGTTTATCATAAAGAGAACGAAAAATTTCTTGATAACTTTCCCATACCTTTTGATTGGGAGGTCTATCAACCCATAACCGCTCTTTTCGTTCATCGGGCCACACCAGCATTTGAAACCGTTGCAATAAGCCGTCATTATTTGTTCCATGGTGCATTGCTTGAATAATGGGAATAATCCGTGAAGGTTGAATGCCCCCAATAATGGAAATGGTTGCATTGGGAATAAAAATGGTTCCACGTCCTATACGGTCATAGGTGTATGATTTTTTGCCATTAAAAGCTGTTAGATAGAAAGAACGGTCTGATTGATATTCCTTCCGTTCCAAATCGGATAAAAAACCAGATAATTCATCACGAACCAACAAGAGACCACGGGGGTTTTCTTTTAACAATTCCCCAAGCTTTTCGACGGTCACATCGTTGACAATAAGACGTCGTTTATTAAGCGTGTCATCTTCCTCACTTTCTTTATGTTCAAGAGATTGAGAAAGAAGAGCAAGGGCTTGTTCCTCGTCTTGATCTTTGAGTGCTTTGTAGGCTTGTTTTTTCTTTTCTCTTTTGTCTAATTCAATAAGAATATCTTTTGTTTCTTGCTGTTTTTTCTTCTTTAACCATTCTTGATGCCATTCCTCTTGAAAAACATCAAGAGGTACTAAAGCAGCTTCCATGGTATCTGTTTTCATAGTTGAAGGTTCCCCCACAATGGCACCCCAGAGATTAGGAACAATTTTCCAATTGGCATGTTGTTTTGGAGAAACCCGCACGCCATTTCCAATGACAGCAGACAATCCACATAAAGCAGAAACAGCAACAAAATCGATAGAAGATTGTTGAATATCAGCAACGTCATAAACATAGTTTATTAATGGTGTTGGAAGCAGGAATATTTTAAAAGGCTCGACGGGTAAGAGAGCCGTAGCAATCGGTTGTAATTGCCCCCAACCATTTTGTTGCAAGGCTTGTTCATAAGAAATGGCTTTTAAACAAGTATTTTCGTTTAAAGAGACATTATCGTTATCATTGACGGGAGTATTTTCATTATTGTTTTGTAAATTACTATCTTTCATAGTTTCCCTCTTTTAAGAAAGTAATACGTTATTAAAATCGGTTCCTTTTGGAGCTTGCATCATAAAGACCTCAAAGCCTTGTCTATAGGCACGCGCAGCTATGGTAAAACCTGCTTTACGACCCGCATCATCGCCGTCCATTGCAATGGTGAGACGTCCTTTTGTATGGGGTAAATTCACACGCATCATGCCACTGGTTGAAAGAGAAGCCCATAAATCAACGGGCTCTGATAACAACCCAGACAAAAGAGCCAGACCGGTTTC
The DNA here is from genome assembly GCF_042195725.1 of Bartonella sp. AP65SXKL. Classification (NCBI taxonomy): domain Bacteria; kingdom Pseudomonadati; phylum Pseudomonadota; class Alphaproteobacteria; order Hyphomicrobiales; family Bartonellaceae; genus Bartonella; species Bartonella sp. AP65SXKL. The sequence continues at coordinate 9,079 of NZ_JBHIOW010000021.1, read as the reverse complement.
AATGCCCTCACAAATGACCAGATGTTTGGGATTGCCTTGACTTAAATGCACAGCACCACCTGTTACAGATCCCAACATGGCTTTTGCTGGTTTTTGGTCTGTTTTGCAGCCATTGGCTTGTAAAAAGGTTCTATGAATGGCGAAAGAGCCAGCCCCCTTAACAAGAGCAACCAACGCGGGCAGTGTAATCCCAGAGGGGTGTGGACACTTGTCGTAAAAGCGTAAATCAGCAGGCAAATCACATGTGATCCCCCGCATACGTAAATAGGTTTCTGCTAAAGTATTTTTGATTGGTTGGCTTTGTTGCCAAATTGCTTTTGCTCTCTCTGCTTTCTGTTTTGCTCGTTTGAGATCAGCACAAAACTGTTTGGAGAAAGAGAGCGTCTGATCATAAGCTTGTTTTCCAAGCAAGCCAATTCTAATGAGCGCTTGTATGATCTCTCTAAAAGAATAGATTATATAGAAGTTCGGGAATTTTGATTCCGTTGATTCTTTTAACTTATTTTCTGCCTATCCCGAACCTTTTTAGAGCTTATTCTCGATCATTTAGTTCTAAATTTATCTTTTATTTTCTCTTCTTTCAGATATTAAGAAAGATGGCTGTGAGAGAAGGAATTGTGTTAGAGATCTGCTAAGGTTATTGTGTTTCAAAGGTTGCTTTTTAACACCTTTTGAACTATATTACCACCTTATTGTAAGGTAGGAGTATAGTCATGGCTACAACTGTTAAACTGTCTGATGATCTCATTAATGAGGCTAAGCGTTACGCGTCTGTTTATAGCCGCTCGGTTCCTAAGCAAATTGAATATTGGTCGCGTATGGGCAAAATAGCCGAAGAAAATCCAGATCTCTCTTTTCAATTTATTCAAGCAATCTTACTTGGACAACAAGAAAATGCAGATGGCGATGTAACAGCATTCGAATTTGGCTGAATCTATGCAAGTTTTACAAACCAATTCATTTAAAAAAACTGTCAAAAAACTGCATGCCAACCAAAAACAAGATCTAGACCAAGCTGTTCGCGTCATTATGAAAACGCCCAACATTGGTCAAGCCAAAACAGGTGATCTTTCTGGTGTTTTTGTCTATAAATTTAAAATGGCCAAGCAATTGACGCTGCTTGCTTACAGCTATGAAGATCACACGATTACTTTGACCTTGTTAGCACTTGGCTCTCATGAAAATTTTTACCGAGATCTTAAAGCATAATATATTTTACAACTTGATAGAGGCACACAGCATTAATTTTACTAAAGTTCTCCAGTGCTAAAGGTATTAAACCAAAATTTATAGACATGATCAAGCTATATTGGGCACCTAATTGCGGCATAATATTTTTAGCTAAACCGATTGGAGGACTTTGCAGCAAAGGAGTACTGCACTCATCTGCTATTACATACCTCTAACTTGAGTTAAAAACAAAGCTCTTCCGTACACCCCAACAAATGGCTTTGTCATGATAGAACTTTACTAGATTAGAGGTAAGTCAGTAGCATCTGTTATAAATTTAACGCTTCGCACTTTCCTCGGTAAATTCAAGCCGCAAATACTAAATACAACTAAGTCCTATAGCTCAATGCGCACATAATCATGCATGGTGTTTCTACGCTCAACAAGTTACACCTCAGTTCTCTTGCGCAAATACGAATAAGAAGGGTTTAATTTGCTAATTTTAGCTCAGTCTTAAGTACAACGTCTGGAAAGGCTACACGTGCCTGCTGCATCAACGTAATATTAATGCCATAGAAAAATCCCTTACTATCTGCTATAGCTTCATAAGGATTGCCTATAATGTAAAAAATGAAAAATAATATAAAATAAATTTACAAAAATGATTGACTAGGATATTAAAGCACGATAATGATTCATGCAATGCAAATCCGCAAGAGGAGATAAGGTATTGCATTTTAATTGAAGGTTTAGTCTTTAAGGAAAGTAAAAGCCTTATCCAACTAAGGCTCCGTGGGGAGGGGGCCATTACATGCAAGAACAAACATTTGTAAATTATAAGAAAAATGCTTATGAATTGGGCGTGGAGCGTTTACGCTCTATGGAATTGGTCGAGACTCCTTCAATTCTTGAAGAAATGGCCGATGTTGCCCCTGATCTCGCAAAATTCATCATCTCTTTTGTGTATGGAGAAATTTATGAGCGACCTCACTTAACAAGCCGTATTCGGCAGCTTGCCACCGTTGCCATCTTTGCAACTCTCGGTAATGCAAGACGGCAACTCAAATTCCACCTTACCAGTGCTCTTAATATTGGGTGTAGTCCTGCTGAGCTGATTGAAGTAATGATACAGTTGGCACTTTATGCAGGGTTTCCAGCAGCCTTAAATAGTGTTTTTGCTGCAAAAGAGGTCTTTGATGAAAAGCAACTAGACTTCATATCTAGTTGCGGCTCGCCATTAGTATGCGAGGATCGCTACGAATCTGGACTGAAGGCACTAGAACATATTGATGGCCCCGATGGACAAATGATTATTAAGACACTGGGTAGCATTGCTCCAGACTTAGCTCGTTTTGTTGTTGAGTTTGGGTTTGGTGATATCTACACACGGCCTATCCTCAACTTCTTTGAACGGGAAATTATAACGGTGGCAGCGTTAGGAACGTTAGGAACTGCGATTCCACAGCTGAAGCTGCATATACAGGGTCTGCTTAATGTAGGTGGCACGCCCGAACAGGTGATTGAATTAGCAATTCACATTGCTCCTTATGCAGGCTTTCCTGCAGCGATTAATGTCGTTGAAATTGCTAAAGAAGTTTTTGTCTCACGCAAGGAGACATAGAGAAATTTATTTGCCAGCAACATCATTATTATCAAAAGCGTGATACTTACGAATTTAATTTTTTTCTTAATTTCAAGGAGAATTTAATGTCTACACCGTATCTTTTAATTACAGAAATATATCCTAAAGAAAACCAAACTCTTACAGTAGCTAAGAAATGGAGGCAGATCACAGCAGAAAAATCTGAGCAGCAGGCTACGGTGTTTGTATCTCTTGATAATAGGACTGTTCTGCAGTTGAGAGCCTTGCCCTCATTAAAACAGATTGAGAGCTTGCCGGGGATATGGGAGCTTGAATTAAAATTATTGGGAGAAGATCTTGTGAACGACTTTCGTCGTCAACTTTTGACCTATGTTGAATCGGTAAAAGTGCTCAAGCAGTCTTTGCCTAGCACACCGTATCTGCAGCTGCGTCATATTGAGGTTCCTCCAAGCCGTTTTACCTCCTACCGCCAATGGCGAGACAAAACCATTTTTGACGTAGTACGCAAGGCATCTGAGGTTGAAGAGTTTATTGCTTATCATTCCATCATTAGTACAGAGCCGGGTGTTATGTTTCTCTCCGGTTTTTCTGTTGATCCTGAGATCTATAAGAGCCTTTTTTCTTCTCCGCGCTATCAAGAGATAATTAAAAAGGCCGGAGACAATTTTATCACGGGTGGAGAAGGTGGACTTTATACAAAAATTTACAAACGCTTTATTAATTAACAACGAACTACGGCGACAGCTGTAAAACTAAGCTGCAGCTTTTGGTTTGAGTGGAGGGTAGTGATTGCTAAAAATGAGCGCTTACTCTTCTATAATATTACCGAAAAGCCATGTATGTTTTAAGTAATGTAATTATTTTGGTAAATTTTTGCTTATATTTGATCAATAACGTAGTTACCGATTTTTAAAGCCATATAATAATTTTATGAAGAGTATGTTTTTATTTCAAATAAATCAAAGAGATATAAAAAGAGAGTTAAAATTAGTTATAATTTTGAGGCAGGGAGCACAATGAAAAATACATCTAATAAGAAAATTTTTATAGTTGGCAATAAATTTCATGAATTTAGTATACATGAAAACGTTAAGACTTTTGGGGAAATTTTAGAGATAATACGTACAAATTCCTTTGCCAATTTACCTAGTAATAGTCAACTTGTTAGCGGTCAAGGGTTAACAGAAGTTCAAGCTCAAGCTCTTTATGACCAAGGACTATATCCACTCGCAGCCCACGGGATTGATATTTCTCCTCTACTACAGCGTCCACTTCGCGTTAGCCGCCTGCAAAGTCATAAGCACTACATCAGAAATGCGATTATCTCTCACCCGAAACGTTTAGATGAGCATAATTTTGAATCTCACTTAATATTGGATGAACGGTCAGAACTAATGAATGATCATCAAACTGGACAACATATACAAGGTATGGTGTTGATTGAAGCAGCTCGTCAAATGTTTTTAGCAGTTACTGAGGAATATTTTATCGGAGATAACTGGACGGAGCCGTATTACTTCGTGTTAAATAGCCTGGCTGCCAATTTTACAGGGTTTGTATTCCCTCTTGACGTTGTTTTTAACTATCGAATTAACTCTAGCGATATATCCAGATTATCTCGCCTTCACTTCGATATAACTATATCAGTTAACCAAGGCGACACGAGCGCCGCTACTCTTTCCTTTCAGTTTACTGCTTATCATGCAGAAAAACTAAAGAAGAATGAACACAAACAAGCGATTAAATTTCTTAACAAGCAAACAGGTAGGGACTCTATCTCGCGGAAAGCTGAGAACCTTGAAAATGTTTATCTTGCGTAGAGGCATTATCTATGAAAACAATAATGTACGAACTAAGTTTGACTACACAAGGACCGACTTATCCCCCGAGCGAAGTAATGGATGAAAAGGGAAATTTTATTGTTATTGGACAAATCAATCGCATGAATTCCCATGGAGAACTTACCTCAGAGTGGGGAAGAGCTTTGGTATCAACCTCTACTGTAACTCCTGAATTCGGCAAGAATGCTCCCTACGATATCATAAAAGAACTTTCAGATCCTCTTTCTAGTAGTGATGCCTCTCTTGTATTACATACTCTGCCCTTACCATTACCATGCAATAATTATCCAGTAATATTTGCACCAGCGCAATGCCCCAATGCGAAAAATATTTATCTGCCAAGCTATGGCTTCCATGAAGTACCAATACCAGACGCTCGAAACCAAGATGGTAGAAAGATTACTGCGCCGATAACCCTTGAACAATGGTGTAAAGCGAAAGGATCCATGGAAGTTTCCGTCCCTAACGACCAACGAACAGGACATTTTCGTTTTGAATTTTTGGGGTTAATTCCTAACAGTCTTTACACAATTATGGCACTACGGCAACATGATCTGAATCCCCATGCACCTACACGACCCGGCCCACTTGGTCTTCCCAATATACTACTGGCAGATGCTGATGGGCATGCCTTTTATCAAGCAATATTACCCAATCCGTTTCCATCTGTGAACGATCCCTCTGCTAATCGAATAGTAAATATCGTCTTGCTTTGGATGAGTTATCAAATGAATCGAGGCGGTGCGATCGGATGGTATGGCTTAGGAGGGGATGTCCACGCGCAGCTAAAGCTCAAAAAAACAGGTTTCTGGGAATTCACAACAAAGGATTAATATTACGAATAAATCATATCCATGCTTATAAAGAACAAACAACATTATAAAGTATTTAATTTTTTTTGAAGGGAGAAATTAATAATGAGCCTTGCGTATGCATTCTTCGATGTAGATGGCACCCTTATTCGGAGCAAGAGTATGCTCGCTTTCCACGATTTCTGGTATAAATCTTGGCTAGGTTTTTCAACCAACGCTCACCAAGAGGAATATGCAGATACTACTGCTATTTTACGTGCACACCATGATAACCAGAGTCCGCGCAGCGTAATAAACCGTCGCTTTTATGAATTTTTTGCCGGACGTGCTGTAGCAGAAGTAACAAGATGTGCAGAAACTTGGGCAAAGCGCGCGTTGATTAATCCTACTTTCTTAATCCAAGAAGTAGTAACAGAACTAAAATCCCATCATAGCCAAAAAATTGAGCCGGTCTTAGTATCCGGCTCTTTTATAGAAATTCTAGCCCCCATTGCAGAACATCTAGGTGTACCTTACATCTTGGCCACAAAACTATTGCATGATGGGCAAAAATATAATGGCCGTTTCGTCCCTCCGCAAACGATCGGCGTTGGAAAAGCGCTTGCGATTCAGGATTTTATTGAAAAACATGGTGGTGACCTTAAGAACTGCTGGGCCTACGGTGATGATATTTCCGATGAGCATATGCTGAAGCTTGTAGGTCATCCTGTCGCTGTTATTGGCGATCCTTTGCTTGAGGCGTATGCTCACAAGCATGGTTGGCGCTGTTTAAATCTACCTAAAGAATCACAAACTCTAGCATTCTCCTCTAAAAAGGTATTTCCTTTTAATGAGACGTCTTTACATGAAATATCAGTTCTTTAGTTATTCAACCTAATCACAATAAACTTTAAGGCTATCTTATTATTTAAACAATTTAATAATACTCAATACATTAAACATAATACAGTAATACATAATGCATGGCTAAAAATAAACTAGCTGAATATTAATGATTACAACTTCAGGTATAGAAAATGCTAAACGAAATGATAAAAAACACGACCGGAATTTACTCACAACAACAGAAACGTATTTTAGTCACAGGAGGCGCTCGCGGCATCGGTAAAGCAATTGTTCTAAACTTATTGAAAAATGGTCATAAGGTAGCAAGTGCAGACATCATTGACATAGAACTACCAACCTCCATCGATACGGCAAGCTTATGTAAATTGATTGTTGATATCCGCGATAAAGAAGCCATTGACTCTTCTGTCCATAAGGTTATCTCAGAATTTGGTGGTCTTGATGTCTTAGTTAATGTAGCAGGCATTTGTTATAGTGGCGATCCAGAAACAATTGATGCTCAAGAATGTGCTGAAACATTTGATGTGAATATTAAAGGAATGTTCTATATAACAGCTGCTACTTTACCCTATCTAAAAAAGGAAATTCGCGCCGATATTATAAATATTTCATCCATATGGGGTGTAGAATACAATCCTTCTTTAATTTCATATTCTTCTTCTAAATTTGCTGTAGAGGGCTATACTGGTGGGTTGCGCTTATGGGGAATGCCACAAAATATTCGTGTTTGTTCAATCCAAGTTGATAAAGTTAATACGGATTTTCGTCGAAATTTTAAAGGATTCCCAGAGATACCTCCAGAGAATCTTGCCAAAATGCTTCACCCAGATGACATTGCTTCCGCGGTCAACTTTATTCTTTCCTCATCTAATACCGCACAAATTTCTTCTATACGTCTCGATGCTCCACTTTGGTATCAAGTATAAGGATCTATCCAATGAAAATCACGCCCAGAATAGCTCTTGTCTTAACCCTCGTAGGAACCTTTTTTTGGGGTTCCAATTTCCAAGCCACTAAGATAGCTTTAACGACTGTTTCTCCATGGACAGCTTCTTTTGAGCGGTTTCTCATTGCCGTAATCGCCATATTTTTAATTATGATTTTCAAAGAAGGCTTGCGGTGGCATGTTTTATCGCAAAATTTTATTTCTTATATTTTCCTAGGGATTATCGGTGTGGCAGGGTTTAATGGCGCTTTATTTGTTGGCTTGCAAACGTCAAATCCTATAACAGCCTCCCTCATCATGGCGACAACCCCTATTAGTGCTAATATTATTGAAGCTATCATGAATAAATCTTTCCCAACCTGTGAGAGGGTTATAGGGATGCTCATTAGCATGTTCGGGGTCTATTTAGTCATAACAAATGGGAGATTTTTGTCTAACCATGTTTCCTTTGCCAAAGGAGATATTATGATTCTTTTAGGTTCCATTGGTTGGGCGTTCTATACCGTGGGCACGCGGTCATTTGTCAAGAACGCAACCCCGCTTGAAACAACAAGCTGGACGATGCTCTCTGGCACCGTCGCCCTTGGCGTCCTAACCTTTTTATTCGAATCCCCTCTTCAAGAAACGATGTCTATGTCCGGTGCTAGTTTATTCGCACTCCTTTGGATGGGGGGTGCAGGATCAGTTTTAGCCTACCTATTTTGGAATATTGGAATAGCGATCCGAGGTCCGGGTAAGACGGCGATATTTTTCAATTTTGTACCTATTTCAGCCTTATTGGTGCAAATCCTGTTCGGCTTCATCCCTCAAATCATGCAAATCATAGGCGTTTTTGTTACGATTTTTGGAGTTCTAATCGGACAAGGCTATATATTCAGCTTACTAGGATCTAGAAAAGCCGTTCCCAATGCGCATAAAGAGTAATATACTTTTTAAGATGAATGGAAATTGGCGTGTTATTTTTCGCTTTATCGGAACAGATGTGGAGCTTGTTGATTATCAAGATTACCATTGATGAAAGGAATGAAAACAAATGACGCATAACCCCGCCCATTCTAGTGAAGTTCTAAAAGTAGCTTTTTTAGAAGAAATGGGGATAACAATACAAAAATTAGCGTATCGTCCTCATATAACAAAATACGTATTTATTGTCAAATAATATTTTATCTTTTTTTGATATTTTTTTGTATTTTTTAAATACGTTGTGTATTGATAATATCTTATGATTATGAATTGCTTCTTTTATATTTATATGCGTTTAAAGCTATATTATGGGCTTTATGAAACGATTGCGTTATGTTTTGAATCTATACATCTATAATATTTAAAAAGGCTCTCATAATGCGTATTTTTATCTTTATAACCTATCAGTTTTTTTACTAAATGAATTTAAATTTTTTTGTGAATTTTGTTTATAATACATTTAAAATTTAATAGCCTCTTATAGGTGCTCTCTTTATAATCAATGCGTTCATTTACAGTTTAGTTATTTGAAGCTGCTGTTTTTACGCATTTTCTATAGCTGTTATATGCTTTATAGCCATGGCATCATTTTTCATGTTCATAAGAGAAATGATAAATAGGATATATGATAATTGTGATTTATAGACCGTTATGAAAACACTTATGAAAACATCTCAATAGAAACTGATCATTATAGAGATGAGCAAAATCCCTTTTAATAAACTTTTGTCAGTCTTGTCAGTTCTTTTTAGAACCTATATCATTTTTTTCAAATGAGAAAAATTAAAATCATTATATTTCAATAAGTTAAGTTTTATGAATTTTTCAAAATACAACTTATTAAAACAGCCATAACAAATAAATACAACTGTAAATATATATTTGTCAGTTTATGTCA
>NZ_JBHIOW010000020.1:0-18893 GCF_042195725.1 Bartonella sp. AP65SXKL | reverse complement strand
CCTTAAAAACTCTTTGAAAAAAATAAATTGGTACAAAACCTAGTGGCAAAATATACAAAACCTGCTGGCAAGCTACATTCGAGAATCCTATTCCCGAACCTTTATTTACGAATCCCGCACCTTGAAAAAACACACATGAAATCAATAAGTTATAGCACCATAAAAGTGCTGTGGCGGAGGGGGTGGGATTCGAACCCACGGTACAGTCTCCTGCACGCCGGTTTTCAAGACCGGTGCCTTAAACCGCTCGGCCACCCCTCCAAACTAGATATGCTTTTTGACAAATTTCTTGTAAAAGGTCAATCATTTTAATACGCATTTTAAAGCGTTCTTTGTAAAACTATTTAAGTTTCAATTAAAATAATTCTTCATAAGTTAATTCTTTGAGTGTGTTATCTAAGAGTTTCATTTTTAAACATGATAGTTTTTTCTGAAAAATGAAAGGTAATTATGATATTTATCATTTTTTTCCTGTTTAAAAATTTTTTACAAAGCAATATTTTTTAAGTTCTAATGGTCGTTTTCGTAATAATAAGAAATGTTCAGTTGAAAATGTTTGATAAATTATATTAAATTTCGGTCGTGTATTTTTAAATTATTTTACCTTTCCAGATATTTATTCTATTTAGATCGGTCATATCTGCGAAAAGAAAATGTTATTGCTTTGACAGTTTATGAGAGATAAATTTGTAAGAATGACATATATATTCAAGCAAAATTTTTATTGAGTTTAAATAAGTACAATTCAATAAGAAAGCTCTTTAAAAGATTTTTATTTTTTAAATAAAAATATTCAGATATTTAATGCGTCTAAAGGGTATCTTGGAGGAAAGGGCTGATTTACACTATTTGAATAAAACGTTGTATAAGATTTGCATCGACAGTTTAAAACCTTTTCCAGATATGACTGAAAATTAGGTATATTTATAATGCTTTTTTCTTTAGGATAAGCAAAAAGGTAATTTGAATGGAAGAAAAGATTATTGAACGCTTAGATCAATAAATAGTTTGTTAAGGTCTTGCATAGTTTTTCAAGAATAGAACTTAAAAACGCTAAATTATGCAGAGGCAAAGAGCATAAACTTTAACAGACAAGGTTTTAAAAGCCGTTTCATTCACAAGTATGTGTAAAATAAAATATTTATGTCTAATATGAGAGAATAGGTTATTCCTGATTCTATTGAGTTTTATTTGCCTCTATTCCTCATCTTTTTGAAGCTTTTTTATGGCTTCAAGAGCAAGTTTTTACGGTCTGCGCTCTTTGTGTAAAGAGATGCCATAGTGTCGTCTGTCCAGCCAAAAATTGCTTTGAGTTGCGAGACTGTTGCACCGAAATTAGCAGCGCGTGTTGCTGCTAATTTTCTTAAACCATGCGCGCGCTGATTTTTTAATGCCTACTGTATTACAAGCCTATCTAAATGTATCGCCAAAGCTTTCTTTGGAGAGTTTTTGATTAACTTGACCACAAATGAATGTTTCTTCTCCAATAGGACAAATTTAAAGGGTTTTGGCTAGTTCAGACAAAATTGGCAGAAAAACATCTGTTTGGAATTTACTTTTTTCTGTTTTGACTGGAAATCCGTCTTCGTTTTTGAGAGGAGGTCTTTTGATTCCTAAAGCTGGATTATTTTCCAAAAGACCCTGTTCAATGGCCCATTTAAAAAGTCCGTTTAGACCTTTCAGAAAGTCTCTAGCCATTCCAAGTGTTTATTTACGATGTTCAACACCGGCTATAATATGTTTCTTTTCGATTGCTTGGTATGAAATGTGACCTATAGAATCACACACCTTCATCAGGATGAGTTCTTTTTGTGACTTTAGAGAAGCTATGCCAATTGATACTGTTAAAATACTGTTTAAGTAGCCATGCAAATAACCTTTCAACAAGTTTACCGGTTTTGGATTTTGGAAGTATAAGCCCTTGTAATTCAGCAAGCGCACTTTGGTAGTTGTCAACAAACTCTTGCGTTCCATAGGTTCCACGTACTCTAATGCGTTGACCACGACCAATACGCACATACCATATAATTTTACCATGGCGTGTGATTTCTTTGACAAGATGAGGGGGGCGTGGTTTTGGCATAGCAACTTCACATCTTAGAGAGTGAAGATTCATAATCTTCATTCGTTGACAAATCTAATAACTTTTTTGGAAGACTAGCTTGGTTTGGTATTGGGATGTCTGCTTTAAGATAAATAAGCAGTTCACCTGTAGGCTTTATTTCTATTAATTCACACCCTTGTTTTTTAGCTTCTCGTACAGCACGAGCAATAGCTGGTTGCGTAATAGTAGGTGGACGGTGTCCCATGTTTGTTCGCCTTGATTTTAGATGTAATTCACATGTGGCGTGAATCACGCCGGTGTTAAAAGGTTAGTTTTTTGGTGTTAGAAAGGAATGTCGTCTTTTGTTGAAGGGACGCCGTTCTGGGCGGTCATAATTTTGTTACAAGCTTCTGAATTATCATAAATTTTTGCGTTTCCAAAAATCTGTGCATTATAAGCAACTTGTGCGTTATCAAAAATCTTAGCGCTATCGTAAATATTGGTAAAGGAATACGCCTTGGCATCATTATAAATCCAACAATCGTTTTCATGACTTAAACTGTCTTCATCCTCTATAAAGCTGTCAAGATTACCTGCCTTTTCATCTCTAAAGTCTCTCAATTCATGGATACGGTAAAGCGTAATGTATCCATCAAACTCTATTGTTTCATCAGTCAATTCGTATTTTTTCCCCATGATTTATTTCCTTGATTTGGCACAATCCACCCGTAGCGTGAATCATGCATTACTTAAAAGTTGTTAGGAATGAGTAGGGGTGTGCTAGGTGACATATGGACACTCCCATTTTTTAAAAATATGCAAATTTATTTTTTAGATGTGCTTAATTTCATAATTCCAATCAGGCAATTGAGTGAGAGCTAATGCGAGTTGTCCTCTATGACACATGCATACATTGGCTTCAAAACAGGTGATTGCAACGCGCTTTTGTTTAAAAAATTTGATATAATTTGTTTATTGCACAAAAATTCTTTATTTTTTTGTGAGTGTGTCATTTTTGCTACAGATATTTCAGAAAAGATGCTCTATATGAATTTCATTTTGGATATTTGGAGAGATTTTATGAATACAAAACGTTTAATAACAGCGTCTATTTTTTCTTTAATTTCAGCGTCTACAGCACTAGCTGCTGATGTTATGATTCCTCATCAGCCAGCATCATCGACTGCTTCTACCATTGTTGCACCTACTTTTTCATGGACAGGTCTTTATTTAGGTGTCCAAGCTGGTGGTTTTTCGAGCAAAGCTGATATGGCTCTTGTTGGTCAAGAAAAGAGTTTACCACTGGATAAAGAGTTCTCTCCTAAACTTTCAGGTTTTGCAGGTGGTTTTTATGCAGGTTCTAATATTGATCTCGGTGACAACTTTATTTTTGGCATCGATACGGATTTAATGGTATCTGGAAAAAAACACACAAAGACCATTACCATAGGAGCGGCTGATAACACTACAGTAGAAAATGCAGTTGTAAGATCCCGCAGATCAGCAAACCCATTAACATCTCAAGTCCCACAAGGAACAGCATTAACAGGAGCACAAACGCAAAAAGACACCTCAAGAGCACCTGCAGGTACAGGAACTACAACAGGAGAGACTCCAATAGCAGGATCCGCGTCAGAACAATCTGTTGTAACGCAATCCAGTCAAGCACTAGCTAAACCAGTAAATGCAGTTCAACAACCACAAGTAGGAGCAACACAATCAAATCAAGCAGCAACAACTAGAAGTTCTGGTAATGTTAGTTCAACAGCAGAAAAAACAGTGGTAGTGGGAAGGGAAAATCCAGGAGTTTCAACACCACCATTAAAAACGCCATCTGCATCGTCAATAACACAATCAGCATCCTCTAGACAGACGGTGAGTTCAGTGCAATCGCCATCGTCCTCATTGGAAAGATCAGGTACAGGACCGACATTGGTAAGCAGGGTAAATGGATTAAAATCACCTGCACTTAAATCAATATCCTCTACTACAGGAGCAAGCTCACCAGAGCGGTCAACGCTCTTATTGGCAAGATTATCTCAAGGAGATCAATCATCAAGAGTAGGGTCAGATGGAGCAACAGAATCTGCTAAGTCAGAGTCTGCAAAAGCGGTTGAAAAAGCACCAGTATCTTCTAGCTCATCAACAGTATCAGGCGCAAGTCAGCCAGCAGCAAAAACACCTATATCGGTACAACCATCAGCAGTAGAAAAAACAGTACCGAGCGCACCACTTGTACTCGCGAGATCAGGATCATCCTCTGGTTCAGATACAAAGACTTCCAATGGAACAAGCGGGGGTCATCATGGTGCCCATGGTAGCGGAAATGCTCATCCCAATGGTACTAATCCACATGCTTCTCGTTCTCATGGTGGACAGAATATGTCTGGACACGGTGCACAAAGTACACAAGCGGTGGATAAGAACGCTTCCAGTGTATATGGTATAGAACAAATAAAAAAGATGGCTTCTGAACTTGGTCTTGATCAAGAGGATGCAGTTGAAACTTTAAGTCATACTTTCAAACAAAATTGGGGTGGTGCTACACGGGTACGTATTGGTTTTGCTGCTGATCGCTTTATGCCTTATCTTGCTGGTGGTATTGCTTATGGACAATTCCAAGACACTGTATCAATATCCGTTAAGGATGAGGATGGAAGAGTCGTTTCTTCTAAGAACTTAGCTGATGAAACAAAAACTATGATTGGTTACACACTTGGTGGTGGCGTTGATTTCTCGCTTCTAGATAATGTGATTGTACGTGCAGAATATCGTTACTCTGATTTTGGTAAAAAGAAATTTGCAAAGGAAAAACTTGAAGTTAACTACAAAACCAATGATTTCCGTGTTGGTGTAGCTTATAAATTCTAATTTTTTAAAGAGTAAATTTCTAAGAGGCTCCACTGTCAGTGGAGCCTTTATTTTTTTTAAGATCACTTTTTGGTTTCTTTTCTTGTGAATTTCATGATAAAGCCCATAGATTGTGATGATATATTTTCCTGATCGCTGCTTAATACGAATGATAAGCTCGGCTTTCCCTATAGATAAAAACCAGAGTTGCAGGGTTCAGGGAAGTTATGCAAAAATGAAATCGTAAAAGTGGACAGGGATATTTCACAATGGCTGTGAAAAATGAAACAATAGATTATTCAAAAACTCTTTATCTCCCACAGACAAATTTTCCTATGCGTGCAGGGCTTCCGCAAAAAGAGCTTGAATTGATGGCGCGTTGGGAAAATATGGGGCTTTATGCGCAATTGCGTCAACAAGCAAAAGATCGTCCATTTTATATTCTTCATGATGGTCCGCCTTATGCAAATGGTCATATTCATATCGGGCATGCTTTAAACAAAGTTCTAAAGGATGTGGTTGTTCGTTCATTCCAAATGCGCGGTTTTAATGCAAATTATGTACCTGGTTGGGATTGCCATGGGCTTCCAATTGAATGGAAAATTGAAGAAAAATATCGAGCACAAGGAAAAAATAAGGATGAGGTACCTCTTAACGAGTTTCGTCAAGAATGCCGTGAATTTGCACAGCATTGGGTAACCATTCAAAGTGAAGAATTTAAACGCCTTGGTGTCGTGGGAGATTTTAACACGCCTTATACTACAATGGCTTTTCATGCAGAAGCACGCATTGCCAGTGAATTGATAAAATTTGCTATGTCAGATCAGATTTATCGTGGTTCCAAGCCGGTGATGTGGTCTGTTGTGGAGCGTACGGCTTTGGCAGAGGCTGAGATTGAATATCATGATCATGAATCAGAGGTGCTTTGGGTTAAGTTTCCTGTTTTTGAAGCAAATTCTGATGATTTATATGGTGCTCATGTCGTCATTTGGACAACAACACCGTGGACGATTCCAAGCAATCGTGCAGTGAGTTATTCTTCGCAAATTTCTTATAGTATTTACGAAGTTGAAAGTGCTGAAAATGATTTTGGTCCTCAAGTGGGAGAAAAGCTTCTCTTTGCAAACGCTTTAGCGATGAGTTGTGGAGAAAAAGCCAAACTTGTTTTGAAGCATTTGCGTGTTATTTCTTCTGAAGAGTTGAAAGCTCTTGTTCTTTCTCATCCACTCAAAGGTTTAGCTGGAGGGTATAATTATAAAATTCCATTGCTTGATGGTTCGCACGTAACAGAGAGTGCTGGTACAGGTTTTGTCCATACAGCACCAAGCCATGGGCGTGAGGACTTTGAAATTTGGAATGATTATAAGTCCTTACTGGAGCAAGCGGGGATTGATTCATCTATACCGTTTCCTGTTGATGATGCAGGGTTCTATACGAAAGATGTTCCAGGTTTAGGACCAGATCGTGAAGGAGGACCTGCACGTGTTATTGATGATAATGGAAAAATGGGTGATGCCAATAAAGAGGTCATTAATGCTTTAATTAAAGCAGATCGATTGTTTGCACGGGGGCGTTTAAAGCATTCCTATCCCCATAGTTGGCGTTCAAAAAAACCCGTTATTTTTCGCAATACACCACAATGGTTTATTTCAATGGATAAAGATTTTGGGGATGGTTCAACTTTACGTAGTCGGGCTTTGGAAGCTGTTTCAAAAACGCGTTTTGTGCCGTCTTCTGGACAAAACCGCCTAGCTTCTATGATAGAAGATCGTCCTGATTGGGTTCTTTCTCGTCAGCGTTCTTGGGGTGTTCCTATTTGTATTTTTGCGAATGAGGATGGTGTTATTCTAAAAGATGAAGGTGTGAACGAGCGTATTTTACGGGCTTTTGAAGCAGAAGGGGCAGATGCATGGTTTGCTGAAGGAGCACGTGAACGTTTTTTAGGTGAGCGTGCACATGAGCCTTGGGTACAGGTTTATGATATTTTGGATGTTTGGTTTGATTCTGGAGCCAGCCATAGCTTTGTGTTAGAAGATCGGGTTGATTTGAAATGGCCTGCTGATGTTTATTTTGAAGGTTCAGATCAACATCGCGGATGGTTCCAATCTTCTCTTTTGGAAAGCTGTGGTACGCGTGCTTGTTCTCCCTATAAAGCCGTGATCACACACGGTTTTACTTTGGATGAGAATGGTAAGAAAATGTCTAAATCTTTAGGCAATACGGTTGTTCCGCAAGAGATCATTAAAACATCTGGAGCTGATATTTTTCGTCTCTGGGTTATGACAACCGATTATTGGGAAGATCAGCGTTTAGGCAAAAAAATACTTCAAACAAATGTGGATTCATATCGTAAACTACGCAATGCAATTCGTTGGATGCTAGGAACTTTAGCACATGATGATGGAGAAGAAGTATCTTATGGTGCACTGCCGGATCTTGAAAAATTTATATTGCATAGGCTTTTTGAACTTGATCAGTTGATTAATCGCGCTTACGATGAATTTGATTTTAAAAAGATTATGCGTGCATTATTGGATTTTTCAATCATTGAGTTATCGGCATTTTATTTTGATATCCGCAAGGATTCTCTTTATTGTGATGCGCCTTCATCAAAAAAACGCAAGGCCTCCTTGCAGGTTGTCCGTGAGATTTTTGAGCGTATGGTCACATGGCTTGCTCCAATGTTACCTTTTACTATGGAAGAAGCTTGGTTAGAGCGTTATCCAGGAAGCCAATCGGTGCATTTGGAACAATTTCGCTCTGTACCAGAAGAATGGCAAAACCAATCTTTGGCTGAGCGTTGGAAAAAAATTCGGCAGGTCCGTAAAGTTGTGACAGGTGCTTTAGAGCTTGAACGTGCTAATAAGCGTATTGGATCCTCTTTGGAAGCTGCGCCTATTGTTTTTATTTCCAATCTGGTTTTACGAGAGGCATTAGAAAATGTGGATATGGCGGAGATCTGTATTACCAGTGCGCTCACAATTACGCAGGACACGATACCTTCTGATGCTTTTACTTTGAATGATGTTGAAGGTGTTGGTGTATATCCAGAGAAGGCATTAGGAAAAAAATGTGCTCGATCATGGCGTTATACACAAGATGTTGGAAGTGATCCAGCTTATCCGGATGTATCTGCTCGTGATGCAGCTGCTTTGCGGGAATTGCAGATTCTTGGCAAGATTTAAAGTTTTAGATCAAAGGAAAGAAATGCAAGTATATTTCTCATATTGATGAATATAGTTTTTTGTGGTACGAAAAAAATTCCGTTGTTTTATCTGCAGGGGGGAAATTTGTGTATGGACCGTTCTCTCATAAATAACGGGAATATTAATCAGCCATACACCTAGGAAATGGAATAGGCAGTGAGAAAACGTGAAATAAAAATATTTCCAATAGGAATTTTAGGGATGTGCTTTGTTTTAACGGGATGCAATTTATCCGCTCCTACCTATGGTACTAATAAACCAGTTTCAATACAGTTTTTTGAAGATGTTGCTAATATCACTTCATTAACACCAACAAATAACAGCAGCCAGATTGTTATGAAACCTCATCCAAAACTTGTAATACCAAGCCCTAGTTCACGCAGATTTTTGCCGGTACCACAACAAGATAGATCTGTCAATGAAATGGCAGCATCGAAGAAGCATCAAGGGAATACTCCTTTTCCTCACAAAGGATCGTCAGTTAATGGCGTTGGTTCAGAAAATCCTTCACAGTTGAATGCGAAGCAACGACAGGAATATTTACGTCGTCAGAGAGCACAAGTTGGAAGTTCAAAATACCGTCGCTATCTCACTGAACCACCTTTAAGTTATCGCCAACCGGCAAAAACCGCACCTATTGGTCGATAGGGAAAAGACAAAACATTTAAAGTAAAGTATTTTTCCAATTACTTATGATACCAAGCTCTCATTCGCGCGCAGTTATAATGCTGCTGTAGGAGGAGGGTATTCTCATGAAATAGCAATATGACAACAGCATCGAGAGATTCCTTATGCGTTTCCTTAACACGAAACATTTCTCAAGCTCATTTTACAACATTGCTCATGTGGCTAGTATAACGTAAAATCTATTGTGCTCCAATACTTTATGCTTAGGAAGGAGAAAGTGGATACCATCATTTTATTTTACAGACTCCAATGTTGCGATAATTCTTGCATTTGAGAGCTTTCATAAGAGACATTTTTAGTCTTTTCTAAAACGTTCTTTATCCAGACGATAATTCCGCTTATGATGTGCAAGAAAGTGATTTTTACTGTTTCAATGTAATTTGAAATGAGAGCATATCTACGATATTTTGGACTTTATATTTTATATACAAAATAATGAATTATTCTTTTGAATGAATGTATCATCTAATAGAAACAATATGCAGAATTAAAAGAGAGAAAAAATGCTTCGAAATAGCTTTTGCTATATATATATATATCAGAAGAATTAACAGTCTTTTTTGAGAAGTAGGATAGTTTTTAAAGAGTGAAAGTTATGGAAGAAGAATTATTTTTAGTATCGCTTTTGTATAAAAAAGTCTTTAAGTAATTGAGCAGCTTCTTTTTCCTTGAAACCAGAATAAATTTCAGGTTTGTGATGGCAGGTTGGTTGCTGATAAAAACGTGGGCCATTTTCTATAGCACCTCCTTTGGGATCATTTGTTGCATAATAGAGACGTCGTATGCGTGCAAATGAAATGGCAGCGGCACACATAGCACAAGGTTCAAGTGTTACATAAAGATCGCAATCAGGAAGCCTTTCGCTTTGCAATGTTTCGCAAGCCATACGGATTGCGCGTATTTCTGCGTGTCCTGTAGGGTCATATGCAGATTTTATAAAGTTACCAGCGCGTGCAATGATAGCTTTTCCACGTGTAATGATAGCACCTACGGGAACTTCATCTTTTTTTGCAGCCTCTTGCGCTTTTAAAAGGGCTATTTCCATGGGCGTCAAGGTCATAATATTCTTTCTACTGAAGGTATAGAAAATCTAAAGGTTATCTCGATAAGGAATGCTATGGAATGAATGATTTATTACGCTTTTATAATGAAAAGAATACCTCTATTTTTTAAAGAGTTTAAAACAAACTTGCAAGTCGACAGATACATTATTGTCGTTAAAGGATAGAAAATGATAAATGATTATGCTACTTCCTTTTTCAGGATAAGCGGTATGGTGCATGTGAATAATTTTCTGAACATACTTGCAAAGATTGGTTTGAAACGCAAATGAATGAAAATAATGAGAGTGAACGAATTGCTAAAAGGTTAGCGCGTGCTGGTATTGCTTCGCGTCGAGATGCAGAAATGATGATTGTTGCAGGTCGCATTTCTGTGAATGGTAAAGTCGTGACAACGCCTGCTTTTAATGTTAGCCGCTCTGATGTTATTAAAGTTGATGGCAAACCTTTACCTCCTATAGAACGAACGCGTTTATGGCTTTACCATAAGCCAGCAGGTCTTGTCACCACGAACCGTGATCCTGAAGGCAGACCCACAGTATTTAGTAATTTACCAAAAGGAATGCCGCGTGTTCTTTCTGTTGGAAGGCTTGACATTAACACGGAAGGGCTTTTGCTTTTAACCAATGATGGTGGCTTAGCGCGTGTATTAGAGCTTCCTGTAACGGGGTGGGTCCGCAAATATCGTGTCCGTGCTCATGGAAGAGTCAAGCAGAGCGCGTTGGATAACCTTAAAAATGGTATTGCGATTAATGGTATTTTTTATGGTTCGATTGAAGCATCAATTGAACGCGAACAAGGGTCGAATGTATGGCTTTCTGTCGCTTTGCGAGAAGGAAAAAATCGTGAAATAAAGAATGTTTTAGGGGCATTGGGATTATCAGTTAATCGATTAATACGTGTATCTTATGGTCCATTTCATCTCTCTGATTTAGAAGAAGGAGCCGTGCAAGAGTTAAAAGGGCGGATGTTACGAGATCAGTTGGGGGAGCGTTTGATTATGCAAGCCAATGCAGATTTTGATGCTCCTATTCTTAAGCCATTTTCAAATTCTGCAGTTGTTGCAGAAAAGCAAAGCCAGAAAGATCTTTCTATTGCAAATGATGGTTGGGTTTTCTCAAGTGAAAGGGCAATACGACGCCGACCAAGAGATGGTTCTGTTGAACATAATCGCGCACGATTAAGTACAAAGTCTCATGAGAATGTAAAGAAGGAGAAAAGTGAAGAAGGAAAAGCAGAGCGTTTTCTACCGCGTTCTCGCCGTGCTAATGTTTGGATGGCTCCTGGTGCACGTCCGCAAAGTGCACGTAGAAAGCCTTCTTATAGTGAGGAGAAATTGCATGGTCATAAGAGCGATTTGGATGGTAGAAAATCATTTCATCGAAGCAAGGAAAAACTAAAAGAAAATCCGTCATACAAAGAGAAGAGGGAAAGTTTTGTTCAAAAACATGGCAAAATATCTTATGACGAGACGCATCCCTTTGGTAAGAAAGATCGCTTTTTAAAGGATAAAGAGAAAATGATAAAAGGTGATCATGATGAACATTCTTTTGAGAGAAAGAAAAAGGTAAAATCGTTTGGTGGTGCTATGAAAAAATCTAAACCACATAGGGACGCTGCAAAAACTTCGAAGCGATTTGGAGGTCCACGTGCGGATCATAGGCGGTAAATTTGCTGGGCGTGTTTTGTTTTCGCCTGTTAATCAGTCGATTCGCCCAACGAGTGATCGTACACGTGAAAGCCTTTTTAATATTCTTTCTAGCCGTGAAGAAGAATTTTGGACCAATAAACGCATTCTTGATCTTTTTGCTGGTACTGGTGCTTTAGGCATCGAAGCACTTTCGCGTGGAGCAAAGGCGGCTGTTTTTGTTGAAAACTCGGTTGAGGGGCGTGGGTTGCTTCAAAAAAATATAGAAGCCTTTGAATTACAGTCGATAGGACGGATTTTGCGTCGTGATGCGACCAAACTTGGCAATATTGGCACAATGCTGCCATTTGATGTTATCTGCGCTGATCCTCCCTATAGCCGTTGTTTAGGTGAACGTGCTTTTGTAGAAGCTTTGCGAGGAGGGTGGGCAAAAGCTGATACACTCTTCATACTTGAAGAAAAGAAAGATACAATGATTTATTTACCTGACGTCTTTTATCTAGACGATGAGCGTTTTTATGGTGAGACAGCAATACGTCTCTATAAATTACGATCGCTTACATCTTGAGAAAGTTCTTGTTTTTATCCGATAGGATGAAAAAATGCTTTTTCACAGTTTTCTTCATTTTATATGGTTTTTAAAAGGTTAAGCAGAAAATCAATAAAAGATTCTAATGTTAAAGGAATTGATGAATTTTTATTAGCTTTAATACAGAAGGATGTTTTTTCTCCAATAGGATATATATTCCTCGATAATAGTTATGATCTTTTTTATCTAATTTCTTTCTGCCATACCTTAATCATCACATTTCATCAGCAGTTGAAAGCTTTAAGCTATGCAGTCTGCATTGATATCTTATATGATGCGTAACTTCTATTTTTGCTATTGTCTAAACTTAAAAAAGATATTTTGTTTAGTATTGAAAATATTGTTCATTTATCCTGAATACTTGTGTGTTTAGTTTAGTAATATCGCTTGTTGAGTTAGTCATTACATATTAAGTAAATCTGAGAGTATTAAGTATCTTATCGTTGTGCAGCTTTAAGGATACTTTTTTATATTATTCTTTATCACTAAAGATAAGTAATTTGTAAAAAAGGGGAGATTATCGTGTTTAATTGGATATATAGTGAAGAGATTAGTACAGAAGCAAGTGCTGAGCAAATTTGGGCTATATGGGAAGATGTGGCATCATGGCCTTGCTGGGATCACGAGCTTGAGTGGGTAGAACTTTCTGGTCCTTTCAAAGAAGGCGCTATAGGACGCATGAAACCTAAAAAGGGACCTACAGTAACTTTTACACTTGATAAAGTTATAAAAAATGTTTGTTTTTCTGATTATGCTAAACTTCCTTTTACACGTATGAGTTTTAATCATGAATATATTTGTTCAACAAAATCGGGTTCTTCAAATAACAAAATTCGTCATACTGTAACCATGTCTGGTTTATTTTCTCCTTTCTTTGGAATGATTATTGGGTCAAAAATTAAGTTACATCTTCGCGATGCAATGATTGAAATGAGCAGACGTGCTCTTACTGAAAACAAAAGCATCTTGTAAGGGGGTGCATTTATAAAGAAGTTAATACCTTAAAAAAGGTGCAGAACTCTTAGCCTTGTTAGAATGAAATCAGTTATGAGTATATAGCAAATTGATGAGCTATGATTTGGTTTTAGTTAGCTGTTGAAATCGTGTCAAAGCATCTTACGGGATTAATTTTGCGCTAAAAATCTTATGAAATTCATTGAATTTTTTTATATATAAAAGCTTATAAGATGCTCTCTTCATTGAAAATGAGAAAGGTTCAGAAGTTCATTACTTCTCTTATGATGTAGGTCCATATCGTCATAATATTTGCCTGTTTCTAATGTTGCAATATTTTTTGCATTTAAAATCTTCATAAGAGGCATTTTGATTTCTTCTTAAATAGTTTTCATTCATAGGCCCCTTACTTATGATTTGCTCGCAAATAGTTGTGATTGACTCAACATGAATAGGTTCGAAACAGAGAGAATTTTATGATATTAGGCTTTTTTATACAAATTACAAAACAATAAATTATAAGTATAAATCAAACTGTTAATTTTATTGAAAGATTACAAGATAATTTCTTGATTACTTTTAAATATAAAAATGAGTTCTTTATGATATTACGTCCATTAGGGTAAAGAAGTTTATGACTGCTCATTTTGTTGAAACCATAATGGAAGGAAATATTTTTTACTCTGTTTAAGTTTTGTTTCATTTACAAGAGTGCCGTCTCATTATGAGAGAGTTTATAGAAGCAAAGAAGTGTATACAAATATAAGGTATTTTCTTGATTCTTGCTTGGAAATTAAAGAATGCTATAGGAAAGATATGAGATAAGTTTTTTACTACCCAGAGGAAGGAAGACCTGTGATTTAGATCATTTTATGCTTTTCGAATTTTTGAGGATTTTGGCTTAAATTCAAGTGTTATAGCTAAGACTTTTGTTAATTGCCAATTGTTCTGTTGATTTGATTGTCAGTGGAGATTTGGCTCCTAAAATGATAAGGGCCCATGAGAAATCTTGAAACTAAAGAGATTTTACGGCATATTACGTTTTTTCATAAAGAAGCTAAAAGGGAAATGATTTAATGCATTAAAAGAAAAAGAATGCATGAATGTGCATAATCTTATGAATCAATACACAAGAGTTATATTCTGATTTGTATAAATTTGTCAGAATGCTTATCAATGTAAATAATAAAATATTTTAGGGAGTCTATAATGACTGACAAAAACCAGATTGAGAAAGCTGTTTCGCTGGTTGAAGCAGCAAAGCGTTCTGGAGCAGATGCTGCTGATGCTGTTATTGTTCATGCTCATTCTACCAGTGTATCAGTTCGTTTTGGGAAAGTCGAATCGACAGAAGCAGCAGAGAGCAATGATTTTACTCTAAGGGTTTTTGTTGGAAAAAAAGTAGCAAGTGTTTCTGCTAATTTAGGATCTTATCCGCAAGAACTTGCGGAACGTGCTGTTGCGATGGCTAAAGCTTCTCCCGATAGTTTATTTGAAGGTTTGGCAGATAAAGAGTGTTTGGTTAAGTATCCTAAAGATCTTGATCTTTTTGATGATTTTGTACCCAGCAGTCATTTTTTAACAGAAGATGCTTTAAAAACGGAGGCAGCAGCTCTTGATGTTAAAGGTGTAAGCAATTCTGGTGGCGCTGCAACAGCTTATGGCCGTAGTGGGTTTATTCTTGTGACCAGCGATGGTTTTTGTGGAGCCTATCGCTCAAGTTGTTTTTCACGTTCTTGTAGTGCTCTTGCAGGTGAAGGAACACAGATGGAGCGGGATTATGATTATACAACAGCCTTACATTTTTCTGATTTAGAGGCAGCAGAAACTGTGGGAAAGAATGCAGGGCTTGGTGCTGTTCGACGTTTGGGTGCAGTTCGTGCGGCGACTGGGAGCGTTGATGTTATTTTTAATCCGCGTACGGCTCGTGGAATTGCAGGGCATATCGCATCTATGGTCAATGGAGCCTCTGTGGCTCGAAAAACGAGTCTTTTACAGAATTTCCTAGGCAAGGAAGTGATGAAGCCTAATGTTAATGTAACCGATCAACCTTTGCGATTACGTGGAAATGCTTCTCATCCTTTTGATGGAGAAGGGGTAGAGGGGCAAACACTCAATATTATTGAAAATGGTATTTTAAAAAATTGGCTTCTTTCATCATCTACAGCACGTGAATTGGGACTTAAAACAAATGGACACGGTATGCGTTCGGCATCATTAGTGCAGCCGACCAGTACAAATTTTGCTATTGAACCGGGTTTAGTATCACCTTGCGATATGATAAAAGATTTGCGAAATGGATTTTATGTGACCGAATTATTCGGTCATGGCATTGATTTTATTACTGGTCAGTATAGTCGTGGGGCTTCCGGTTTTTGGATTGAAAATGGTGAAATTGCTTATCCGGTAAGTGAAGTAACGCTAGGTTCTGATTTGCTTCATATGTTAGCACATTTAACACCTGCCAATGATATTGATCGGCGTTATAGTACAGCTGCTCCAACATTGTTAATTGAAGGGATGACACTTGCAGGAAAATAACACGCATCATTCTTCTGATTTAAATCTTTTGCGTGATGTTTGTCGAGAGGCAGGAGATTTAGCAATGCGGTATTTTGGATGCACGTTGGATGTCTGGATTAAAGAAGGTAATTCCCCGGTTAGTGAAGCAGATTTTGCTGTTGATCATTTCTTGAAAGAGAGGCTTCTTGGAGCTCGTCCAAATTATGGATGGATTTCAGAAGAAACAAAAGATAATCGAGAAAAACAAGATTATTATGAGCGCTCTTTTGTTGTTGATCCTATTGATGGAACGCGTGGTTTTCTTTCTGGCAATCCTTATTGGTGTATTTCGGTTGCCATTATTGAGAATGGGCGTCCTATTGTGGGCGTTCTACAATGTCCGGCTCAAGGAGATGTTTATACAGCTGTAACAGGTGGAGGGGCAACATTAAATGGGATAAAACTTCCTCGTTTAGCCTTTGAGGTTCATCGAAAATATAAAATTTCACTTGATAAATCGCTCGCACAAAAATTACCAGATGATTTTCTCAATCAAGTCAGTCTTTACCATTATCTTCCTTCTCTTGCTTATCGTATTGTTCTTGTTGCTCAAGATGAAATTGATATCGTATTAGTTCGTCCAAATTGTCATGAATGGGATATTGCCGCTGCTGATCTTATTTTGCAGGAGTGTGGAGGGTGTTTTTTATCGCTTGATGCCCCTTTACTATCTTATGGAATTGAACCTTACCAGTATGGACTTTTAATTGCTGGTAAAAATAATTGCTGTCAAGATATGATAGATGTTGTTCGTCAAACAAAGTTAGTTTAATCACGTAAAAGCGCGCTAAGATAATCTAAATGATATGGAGGCACATATGACTGAAACCAAAGAAAAAAAACAATATTTACATCTTGTATTTGGTGGGGAATTAAAAAATCTTAACAGTAATCAATTTAAGAATCCTGATGAGTTAGATGTGGTTGGTATTTTCTCAGATTATCAATCTGCTCAAGAAGCATGGCAGGCAAAAGCACAAAGCAGTGTAGATAATGCATTACAACGTTATTACATTGTAGATTTGCATCAGTTTCTTGATGCTGAGTTAGGCGATGCAGAATAAAGCTTGAATATTTGGTCATTATAACCTGTAGATTGCTTCATGCTTTTGTTTAGTCGTCCTTTTCATAGGTACGTTCTTCGGGTAAAATAGAATGCCGTAAAAAAGAATATGCTTGTTGTTTAAAATTCATATGTTTTTTTAAGAAACATCTCCCAAAGCACCCAAGCCCATTTCATAATAGTGTCCGTGCAAGGCAAATAAAAAGCAAGTAAAATAAAATAGTTATGTCTAATATAAGGGAATAGGTGAATCTTGATTCTATTGAGTTTTTTTGCCTCTATCCCTCATCTTTTTGAAGCTTTTTTATGGCTTCAAGAGCGAGTTTTTTACGATCTGCGCTCTTTGTGTAAAGAGATGCCATAGCATCATTTGTCCAGCCAAAAATTGCTTTGAGTTGTGATACTGTTGTTCCAGAATTAGCTGCGCGTGTTGCGGCTAATTTTCTTAATCCATGCGCCGATTTTTTAATTCCAGCCGCATTACAAGCGTCTCTAAATGCATTCCCAAAGCTTTCTTTGGTGAATTTTTGATTCACTTTACTACAGATGAATGTTTCTTCTCCAATAGGACCAGTTTCAAGCGTTTTGGCTAATTCCGGTAAAATAGGTAGAAAGACACCTGTTTGGAATTTACTTTTCTCTGTTTTGAGATGAATGATATTATTCTTTACATCTTTCCAGCCAATGCGGACCGCATCACCACGATGCAAACCCGTATACAAAAGGACATCAATCCAAACGCGTTCATGGGTACCATGGGACCATCTTTGATAATATTTCTCAACATCTTCTTCTGTCCAAACAGCAAACCCATCTTTGTTGTGAAGGGCTGGTCTTTTAACACCTAAGGCTGGATTATTTTCTAAAAGACCTTGGTCAATCGCCCAATTAAAAAGCCCATTAAGGGCTTTCAGAAAGTTTCTAGCCATTGCTGGTGTTTCTTTGCGTCGTTCAACGCCGGCTATGATATGTTTCTTTTCAATTGCTTGGTATGGAATGTTTCCTATGCTATCACATACCTTCATAAGGATGAGTTCTTTTTGTTTTTTTGTAGCTTTAGTGTAGCTATGCCAATTAGAGCTGTTAAAGTATTGTTTAAGCAGCCATGCAAATGACCCTTCAACAAGTTTACCGGTTTTTGATTTAGGAAGTATAAGCCCTTGTAACTCGGCAAGTGCGCTTTTGTAGTTGTCAACAAACTCTTGCGTTCCATAGGTACCGCGTATTCTAATATGTGGTCCATGACCAATACGTACATACCATACAATTTTGCCATGTTGAGTAATTTGTTTAACGAGATGAGGAGGACGTGGTTTAGGCATGGTATTTTACATCTTAGAGAGTGCGGTTTCGTAATATTCATTCTTTGACAAATCTAAAAGTTTGTCTGGGTGGTTAACTGAATTTGGTATTGGGATATCGGATTTAAGATAGATAAGCAGTTCACCGGTAGGTTTGATTTCTACGAGTTCACATCCTTGTTTTTTAGCTTCTCTTAAAGCGCGTGCAATGGCTGGTTGCGTTATAGCAGCTGGACGAGGTGCCATATCTTTTCTCATTACATTGAGATGCAATTCACGTGTGGCGTGAATCACGCATTACTTGAAAGTGTTAAGAAGGGTGGGGGTGCTTGTAGATATGCGGGGAACAAAACACCCCCATAAGGTTAAGCAGCTTTTGTTGAGAGTTGTTGTATCTCTCGTTCTATCTCTGCTAAAAAGGCTTCAACAACTTGATTGATCTGTTCAATTTGTTGATCATCACGGAGAACACGCTTGACTTTCATACGCAAGTGAAAGAATTCCCCCGTAAAACGTGGGTCATAGCTTACGGCAACAAATTGATTTATAATGATAATTCACTGTTTTGCATATTGAATGAGAGGACTGAATATAGTAAGATTTTCTTATTCTAAATCCTCTCAGATTGAATCAATTCATATCACTTGCTTGCACGTCAAAAGCGGGGCTGGTGTGTGGGTAAAATTTATATAAGAAAGGACTAAAAATGGCTCTTATGAACCGTCTTAATGCAAGATCTGTCGCAACATTGGGGGCTGGCAAATATAATGATGGTGCCGGCTTGTTACTTCATAAGCGTAAAGATGGAGGTGCTCAATGGCTGTATCGTTATACCATTCATGGGCGGCGTTGCGAAATGGGCTTGGGTGCTTTAAGAGATGTCTCTTTAAAACAAGCCCGTGAATTGGCAACTGGGTGGCGGGCTGTT
>NZ_JBHIOW010000019.1:0-20531 GCF_042195725.1 Bartonella sp. AP65SXKL | reverse complement strand
GCGCTATTGCGCCGGCTGCCGAAACTCAAATCTTCTAAAGGTGGCACTTCTTCTGCATCAAATTCCACCCGCAATTTCCCCAGTTGTAAAGTGCTGTTTGAATTTAAATCGCGGTCAAACCAAACCCGCCCACCCAAAAGCGCACCACGCGCAATCATATCATCAAGAAACTGTGTAAGGCTGCGGGTAATGGCAATAACATGTTGGCCAGTAAGGTTTTCATCATTCGCCCAAGGGCGCAAATTGTTAATGATGGTTTTTTCCAAAGCTGCACGGGTGCGCACCACATTGACAAAACGCCAAAGCGGATCACTGGAGGTGGTATGGTTGCCCCATAAAATGCGCCCATTGGAAGCTACTTCTCCCTGCGCATTTTGGCTAAGCCGTGCTGGAATAAAGGTCGCAATATCGGCTTGGTTAAGGCGATTTGCCTCATGATCAATTTCCCCATCAAAATAGCTAATGGGGCGTGCTGTCCCTAAAATGCCATGCACATCTTGGTTGGAAGGAGACCAAAAAACACCACCCCTTTGCTTGTCCCGTTTGATAAACATGGCTGCTGCAAAAGGACTTGCCGGTTTAACACTAACACCTCCATCAGAATTTGCCACCCGTACAAAGGGATCAATCAAATAACAAAAGCGTGAGGAAAAATCTGCGCGATAGGCAAGACTTTCTTGCGTGTTTTTACCACCCGTATCAAACACGGCAATGGCTTGTAGCTTTTCTGCAACCTGTTCCAAGGCATCCGCCACGGGGTTTTTGCCATTGTCAATCCGCCCTGCACTATAAGCCGGTGCTAAGAGAATTCCAGGTTCCACACCCAAATGCCCCCGCGCATGCGCTAAGGCATGCACACCGGTCAAGTGAGTATTGGATCCCACCATTTCGGTTTGTGTCTCAGCAATGGTTGACTTTTCTTCCACACGCACAAGGATAATTTGTGCCTCAATCCCCTGCGCACACACGGCGTTAATCACATCAAGAGCCGTTCCCCTTCGCCCAAGCTTTTGGATTTTTTCTGTATCATGGGTGAAGACCAACACAGGCTCGTTAAGGGGAAAAACTTGGTTGTCAGCATCAGGGGCTGTAACAACCGCCCCAATGGCGGTCTGATCAAATGTTGCTAAAGGACGGGATTTTTTACATTGATTAACCCTATTGACCTTAAATTATTGTCAAATACACAAAGTTATTCTTTATTTTGAGCTTTTCTTAATTCTGTAATGGGGACACCACCAATACCCCAATTGTCTGTCTCCACTTCATCAATCACGACAACAGTCGTTTTCGGATTTTTATTCAGAATATTAACTAATAATTGAGTTGCCCCTTCTATTAGTTGCCGTTTCTGTTCAGAGGTAACCCCTTCATTAGTAATTTTAATATTTATGTAAGGCATAAGATCTCCACAATTTACAAATATTGAATAAAAAAGCTCAAATAAATGAACGCAAAAAGATTAAATATTAATACATAATAACTATGCATTTTAAAGCTCGTATCCACCGGTGAAATATGCAGGCTACTGGAAGCAAAAATAGCATTTATTGATACAGGAGAAAGGAGTTGAGCTGCAATAAAGAAGCAAATCCAAACCAAATAATCCGTAACCCCATAAGCCATCGATGACCCTAGTAAGGGAAATGCCAAACTAAATAGCACCATAGGGTGAATTCCTACTACACTGAAAATTGGCAATACAAAGAGAATACAGGCATAACGCTGCCAAACAGAGAGTGATGCCAATGAGTGACTAAACGTCACCGGCAACAAAGGAATAAGCAAATCACAAGTAGATATTAGCAGACTACAACCTAGCAACAACATAATTTCACTGGATATACTGCGTATCACTGCCACCAAAGGAGTCAAAAAATCAATACTGCGTGAACTCCCACGCTCAATGAGGTATAGAATGCTCGCCGTCAATGCAATGCTTTCTAGTGCATTCAACCTAATAACTGTCAACGCAACGATAAATATTAGCCAGAAAAATATCAAAAAAATCCAAATTCTTACTCTCTCTCCTTCTTTATTCGCTCTTCTCTCATCGCAAATAATCGGGTTAGCTAGCGGTATAACAGGAGAAAGGCACAACAACAACAGACTGAATAGAAAAAGTGGTATCCCCAAAGCAGCGGATGTGAATATTGGTGTTCTAGGCATAGCAGCGAAAACTGTTGCTGCACCGATGCTGGTCGGCATCAGTACCATCGTGATGCTCATCATTCGCATCACAATAGCGGCCAAATGGCGAGAGGGAAAAACACTTTTTTTCAAGGCATCAATCATTAGGGGGATAACCCCCAAACTCATCGGCCAAGCTAAAAACGCAGTCAGTATCGCGATGGACAGGGTAAGCGAACCCTTTCCATAGCGCATCAACCGTTCAGAGAGAAATTCTGAAATACGCCATGTATTCATCACATGGCGCAACAATCCCATGGCGAGTAATAGCCAAAAGACATCAGTAAAACGCACAAGCACAGTACGAACATCAGGCAAGTGCCAACGCCATATCAGCACTAAAGCACAAGCCAACAGGATGAACACACCACTGCGTGCATTCCCCTTCAACCACCAGTATGGTATCGTCAAAAGCAAATAACCGAAAACAGTCACTCCAGCCAATGGAATAAGAAACCAAGTTCTTATTGAGATAGACATAAGAAAAATGAATAGCATCAGCATCGCCATTATAACGGATACGGAGGACATGCGTATCAGGAAGCTTTTTACATCATCAATGTACATTAATTGTTGAATCTTTGACTGAGTAGCGATTAAGAAGCTGCTCGTACATGTCAGTGACACAGCGCCCTGCATCCCGCAGTGCACGAGAATTAACTAAAGGCCTAGGCAAAATATATGTATAAAAATTGGGCCCCTCTACTGGATTACCGACCACCCATAATGTATTTTGTATTTGCCCTTTAGTGTCTATAGGATGCTACCGACGGTCAATATCAATACCACCAGGATGATATCCTTGGTTGATAAATGGTCGAATGATGCCCTGACCAGCCAAATTCTGGATAAAAGGGGACTCATCACGCAACGGAGAAAAACTATCAATCTTGGCCTTGATCAGCACATCTCCATCAACTGAACTGTTTTCATCTTGAAAAACAGACTGAATTTCGAAACGGCTGGTACTAGCATTGAGAACAAGTTTAGGTGAAGGTCCGCCAGCCAAAGTCACGATACCAGCCTCCATCAGAGCCTTCAACTCTTGGTTTCGCTGCATCGGTGGGCCGACAGAAATACGGTTAAAGTTTGGATTAAAATATTCAATAAAGTACTTGTGAGATGAAGACGTTAACCCGCAAAAATCAATTGCTGAACGTAAGATATCACGGACATCTCGTAGCACATCTGTAGCAGCTTTCACTGGGCCATCAACATTACCTGCAGCGGAAGAATGAAGATCGTCCTTCAAATGCTCCATGAAGAATCTTGTATAATCCTTCAAAGAAGCAAATATTTTATTTCGATAAGGATACAGCAACGCTTGAATACACTGCTCGTCTTTGGAAGTAACAACATAGGTTTCAGGGTCTAGCCAGTGCCCCAGCTGCGTACTTCGATAGACATAACACATTTCTTTAAGCAACAGAGGTAAAAGCTGCGTTTCGAAATCCAGCTTCGGAGAACCGTTAGCAATGCTGGATTGCTTACGCAGATGATGTATTGCATCGAGAGTAAGGAATGATGGTATGTATTGCCCACTACCACCCTTTTGATTAATCCCGCGACTACTAAAAGGCAATGTTTGACGGGAGAATAGAGCTATCTTCGGTTCTTTGCCGCTTGGCATGTAGCGCAATTGTCCAGCATTTTCAGTAAAAGTCCCACCGCGACCGTAAGTCAATTGCGACAAGACATCATAGCTAGTTAATCCAATTCCCTGCACCAGCACACGAGACTGAGATGGTATAGAGTCCAACTTTTCAATTGGATAAGGATTCGAATAATAGTTCAGAAGAGCGTTTTTCATTTGGTGACCAGCCACAAACTGTTGCAGGCTTTCATCATGCGATGAATATATATTCTTACCGTGACCCGTGGTCATATAAACAAAATCTACACTATAATGACAGCCATCTTCCAAAAGAACATCCGTTTTATGATCTTGGTGGATATGGAGATTGATAACCTTTTGTCGGATCTCCTTAATACGAATACCGGAAGGTAAATCTTGCGTGAGCTCTTGGTAAGCCCAAGACAGGTATTCCCCTAACAAACGACGTGATAAATAATCATTTTCTTTGATTTCTCTCCCAATATTATGCTCTGTACGAGAAAAAACACCGTTAATATTACGATAACCTTGTTGAATAGCCCATTGATAGAAATTCGGCCCTTTACGAATAGGCCCGACACCCTTAACTGTATCATCACCAAATAAAGTAATCTGGCAAGCGACAGTGTTAACCAATAAATGATCTGGCTGATGCACACTATGGGTACCGGTTCCCATCTCATTGGGATCAATCAATAAAATATCAATGTTCCCAGAAAATGGATAATGGGAATAAAGTGTGAGCAAGCGTTCGAGAATACTGATCCCACGAGGACCAACGCCCAAAATAGCGACTGTAGAGTGAAGCATTCTGTAATCTCCCCTATTAGAATAATTTGACTTTCACAAAATGTTTCAAAAAGAATGGAATAAATTCTCTGACTTTTTAGTGAAGATTGCGGGTTTATGAAACGCCAACGACCTTTTTACAAAGACAATATTGACAGATTCCAGCAGCAGCAAAAAGCGCTACAGCACCACAGATAACGGAAAGCGCAATGGCATGTGAACCAAACTGTAAAAAACTCGTCAAGAGAGGTCCTAATATTTGGCCAAAACCGTAAGTTAAGGTAGCCAAGCCTAGCAGATTTATGCCATACGGCGCATACAAACGCTTAGCTAACGGCATAACTAGAGAGGTCGTCCCCATAAAAGTAAATCCAAACCCTATGCAACTAAGAACGATCAGTACAAGAGACTGGCTGAATAATGTCAGTAATACGCATCCTCCTTGGATAAGCAAATTGAGCATCAGACAACGTAATACCCCCCACCGATGGGCTCCCCATAACCAAATGAAACAACTAGGAACAATGGCTATTCCGACAAACGACCATAAGTGGTTAGCGAGTAGTGGGAAATTAAATGTTTTCGCCATCAGAGGAAGATATGTCGCGACAATAATATAACCAAACCCAGCAAGCCCATAAATCAGAGCGAGTTCCCACCAAACGATATTTTCGTGTGCCAATGACTCATTAATAGCAAATTGAGACGCATCAACACGACGTGGAAATAAAATAAACAACAAAAGCAACAATACAACAGATATAAAACCAGCTCCAAACCAAATATTTTTCGCGTTCAGCGATTTACTCAAACCAATAATAACATACTCATTACCCAGTAGAATACCAACTCCCACACCTGCATAGAGCGAAGCAATAACCCACAGCTTGTGACTATGCTGCATAACTGTCATAGAACCAAAAATCATCATTGCTGCACTCGCGATACCGGCAGCAAAGCGGATAAAGAAGACCAAGTAAAAGTTTGTTGTTAACGCCATGGCAAAAATAAGTGCACTCGTCACTATAGCTGCACCAAATAGCATGTAGGAAGCACGGGATATATTCCCAACTCTGCAAAACGAAAAAAACATACTCCCAACTAAATAACCGGCATAATTAGCGCTAGCTATATAAGAAAGTTGCTTAAAGGTAAACAATCCTTCACCCAACATAACTGGAAATACCGGCGTATAGAAAAATCGCCCAATCCCCATCCCCAAAATCATAATAATCATACCGAATACAGCGATTTTGAAATAACTCAAATCTTGACGATTATTTTTTCCCCCCATTACTCTAATCCCTTAACGAATAATTCGCTCATCCGCATTCTATCTCATCGAGGGTAGCACTTATCTCAGAGAATAAAAGCCAATCTAGCCATTTGTTTGAACAACCAGAGGAACATATTGAGCGATTATTGTCAACATTACTGGATCAGTTATATGCATTTCATCGTTTTACGCCCTGCTCCATGTATGATCTTCTCCCTACAAAGCTTCTTTTTCAGAAAAATAATCAGCACGCCCCAGTTCAAACAAGACAATATCCCCTAAAGCTCTGCTTCATCAGGTATGATTAAAATACCCTCACAAGGTTGCGTTATGTTCACATGGTGAACACCCTCAACCATCAAGCGGCTTGGTATCCAACTTAAAGAGAGATTAAGGACAAGCTTTTGCGCACGCGCCCATTCTGCTCTTAAATTCTGCTCTGCTCTTTCCAAAACAAAGGAACCTTCATCCGGTAACAACCAAAAATCAATAGTATTGAAGGGTATAAAGGCTACTTTTAATATAGCTTTGTTTTTTATCAGCAGCAGTAAAAAGTTTGTTTTTTTATAAAAATTGAAATTTATTCATTTTTTATCGTATATTTTATGTTATCTTCTTTAAATTAATTAAAAGATCATAGAATATTAAACTGATAGGATGCATTTTTCTCAAGCGGCATTTTTAGAGAAATGTTGATTTAATCAGTGAAGACAAGCAATGAGCAAAGTTATAATTTGAAAAGACAGTATATAATGTTTTATGATCAATGATCTAAAAATGATCTAAATTAGAGACATGAATTGGGGGAGTTTGATCTTTCTTACAGCACAGTAGCTCACTTACAGCACAGTAGCTCAAAAAAACAGTAGATGAAGTTTAAAATTCACCATTACCCATCATAAGATGAAAGCTTTTATCCCACGTTTGATTTTTTTAAACTATTTTCTTGTCCTATCTGTAATATCTAAAGAATATCTTCAAGCACTCATAAGCACTCTTTTAGGGTATCATTTCCATAATCAACGTAACGGTTATCGAGCTTCCATTCAAGATACTGTTTTGCAAAAGGAAATCGTCATTTCAGGATACGGAGGGATTTATGTATTTAGTCACAATGTATCATGCACCCTTCCTCTTATATCAGAAATTTAATTCTTAATCGTAATGACGTGATTAAAAAGCACCTTGCGAGACAATCTTTTTAATAAATTTTTAATAAATAAAGTAAAGATGAATTCTGAAAAAAACTTTTTTAGACGTAAAGTGATACGGAGAAACAGTCAGAAAGAAAGGGGGGATTACAAATGTTGATGACTATAAAAAAAGATATCAAAAAATTACCAAAAACCGATTTATGGATCATTTGTGCTATTTCACCTGATCAGCAAAGAGAATGGATCAGTAAATGGTATATAAAAAATAAACAAGCCTCTATAAGTTCTAATTATGTCAATGATCTTGCCGTCCTAGGATCATTTTACAGATCTAGACAAAATGATTGCTACGGAAGCAACTCCCCTCAAAAAATAACAATCTCATTTATGAGGCTTATGTTGCTTCTCATAATCACTTTACAATTGCATCATTTGCTCTCATTAATACGCTTTGAAGTCCCATATGGACTAAGGGACCTTTTAAATTTTGGGATGGTTATGGAAGCCTTCTTTCCACTAATCCCTGAATGGGGATATGAAACCGCTACCTTTTCACAGAAAAATATTCTTTTCAATGAGAATTCTTATTGTACAATCTATGGAACAACACAATGAACAGAGCACGCACCCTTGCTCTCACCTATGGCTCCTATAATGCTGTCCGCATGCTGATCGGCGTTTACCATGCGATTTTTTTAATGTCCATGGGAGTGAGTCTGGCGCAATTAGCTCTGCTTCAGGTTGTCTTTTCCACCACCATTCTGCTGCTTGATTTTCCCTGCGCTGTTTTATCTGACAGATATCGGCATAAATATTCCGTTATGGCTGGGGTCTTTATGACAGGAGTATTTTATCTTCTATGCCTTCAAGCTCCCAATATGACAGCACTTATTATTGCGCAAATTCTCTATGCAGCAGGCATTTGCATCATTGTCAGCGCCATTGACGGATGGATTTACCATTCTCTAGGCGATAAACAGGATCACTTTTCGCATTATGCTCATCTCTACCACCAGGTTAACTCTTTTGGAAGTATTCTCAGTGGGATTGTAGGAATTGGAACGATCTATTACTCTGGACGATATTTTATGGGATATATCATCTCATGCCTCATGATGGGATTTATTTTTTTGATATTCCTTATTGTTCCTGAAGAAAAGAAAACGACAATTGAAACGTCCAAAACAAAAACAATCTTGCACAATGCCAAGGAAACGCTCTGGATATTTCAAAATACAGTAGGAGGAGCATGGTTTATTTTCCTCATGTGCCTTTTTAGCGCTGGTATTCAGATTATTTATCATTTCTGGCAACCAATAATACTTTTAGGGGGAAAAATTCATCACCTCAACGGTTCGCAAATGCTCGTCTTGATGTGCTGCCATATTGGAGCCTTTTCAGCACAATATTTTTCAAATTTACTGATGTCTAAGTATCATGTTCTTGATAAAAAATATAAGAATTCTATAAAATATTTTTCCTTCTTTTCTGCGCTGATGTGCATAGCGCTCTATTTTTCAGTTCATAGCCATCAAACGGCTGCATCAGTCATCGCCTTCTCTTTAATCCATGGATTTATTTGCACTGTACCGATCGGCGCAAAAAGCTTATTTTTCTCAGAACTTAACCAAAAACAAACGCAGCATATTTCCGGTGTTGTTGGTGCTGTCTCTTTTAGCGGAAGAATATTTTCAATTACAGTATTGAGTATTATTTCTTTTCTTCCTGCAAAAGTTTCTCCATCTTACTACCTAATATTACCGACCATTACTTTTTTCATGTGTGGTTTGGTTGTCATGAGATGGATGAAACACTCTCAAAAGTCTCTATGAGAGGAAAAGCATAACATTTCACCCACAATGTTTTCTTCTACAAGAAATCTATAACTTTTTTGAGAGCATTGCCACATCCAACTTTCAATATACAATGCCAATATAAAGCAACACGTTGATTTATAATGATAATATACCAAACGCGAATATTGTAAGATTCTTTCTTTTCAAATCTGCTTTATGGTTGAAACAATCAAAATCATTTGCTTGCACATCATAAGCAAAGAAAGCCGTATAAATAAAAACGATTTAGAAAGGAAAAATGCCTTTTATGAACTCTCATAGTCAAAATCTATAACAACAGGAAGGCAGATATATAAGCAGATATATAATATGCCTCTTTGCATCTTCATAAGTATACAAATGATGTGGCTTTATAAGGCTTTATATGTCTCACAGAAACTTTTGTGTTTTATACCATTTACGAGGTGGCGTCGCAAAATGGGCTTATACACATTGCAAAGATATCTCTTTAAAACAAGTGCATAAATCGGCAACACAAGTATATTTGTGTTTAGAACATGCTTTTTATATGAGAGGTATAATCCCAACGGGATAAACAGAATTCCGATACACAGTCAACTGCTTTTATAACAATAGATGGCGGAGAGGAAGAGATTCGAACTCTCGAGAGCCTTTTGAGCCCTACTCCCTTAGCAGGGGAGCGCCTTCGACCACTCGGCCACCTCTCCAACAGAGAGGCATAAATGGTATCAACAGAAAGTTCAAGACATTTTCGATTTTTTTCCCAAATATCTGAAAATTTTTTTCCTTTATTGATCCCATAAGGAGCAAAAGTTAATAAAACAAAAATTGTGTCTTTTTTACCACAGCATCTCGAATAGTACATGTATATATTACAAAAAGGTAATTTCATATTTGAAACTCTAAAAAGATTAGTTATAGCTAAGATAACAAGTGCTGCGTATTTTACTTATGTCTTTGTCCTTAATGCGTTAGGCAAATGGTACTCTTTAGAAGAAATTTAACCGGACCTCGGAGATCCCATATGAATATTAAATCCCTCTTTTTAAGCTCTACAGCAGCTTTTTTAGCAATTTCTGGAGCACATGCTGCTTCAACAGTTATCGCCGAACCCGAACCTGTAGAATATATTCGCGTTTGTGATGCCTATGGAAAAGGATATTTTTATATCCCTGGAACAGAAACCTGCATGCGTTTATCAGGAAATGTTCGTACTGATTTTATAGGCGGTGATAATATCGATGCAACAACCGAAACTGAACTAAGAAACAAAAGAAAAACCTATGGCGCAGCATCACGGCTCACCCTTGTTTTTCAAGCAGCTTCTGAAACAGAAATGGGAACACTTCGTTCATATGCAAGAATTTATTCAAACTGGGGTGATGGTAGAGACAACGCTGCTGCAAAGCTTGCCGCGGCTTACATTGAACTGGGTGGTTTTCGCGTAGGTCTTGATGACACAATTTTCAACAGCTGGACTGGTGATTATGGAAATGTTCTCAATGATGACAGCATAGCGCCTGCCGGCACAACACGCACCAATTTTATTTCCTACACCTTTAGTGGTGACTCCGGCTTTTCTGCTATTATCGGCGCTGAATTAGGCAATAATGCAGATTCTCTTCCAGGAATAACAGGATACTACATTGATAAAGATGATAAGCTTGTTTCTATCACTGAGGGCACTCTTCCAAGTAAAGCAATTAAAAATTACACCCCGAATGTGGTTTTGGGTATAAAGTTCATGCAAAAATGGGGTGGTTTTTCAGCAGTTGCAGCATATGATGCTTACTACAAAAAGTGGGCTGGAAAAGTACGTGCAGATTTCAATGTCAACGATCGTTTCAATCTATGGGTAATGGCTGGCTATAAAAATGGACTTGATTACTACACAGTAAATGCAAATGATGAGTTATCACGAAAAAGCACAACAATTTATGCAAACTGGGGTGGTAAATGGGCTGCTTGGGCGGGTGCCACTTACAAGCTTACTCCAAAAGCAAATTTGAATGCTCAAGTTTCTTATAGTGCTGTAAAAACCTTTGCAACTTCTGTAAATATTACATACACGCTGGTTCCAGGATTTGTGATTACACCTGAATTAACCTATGTTTCTTGGAACGATGATCGCGTTGTGACGGATAAAAATAATGATGAAAAACATTTATTCAATAAGAAAAGTGCTTTTCAAGGTATGATCCGTTTACAGCGTTCATTCTAATCCTATTTAAGCTACAGCTTTTAAAAACTGGCAACATGGTTTGCCAGTTTTTATTTTTGAAATCAAATATCATGAATATCTTTTCCTGATACGTATTGTCTTGTCTCTCGAAAAAAAACCGCCTTAGTTTCATAAAACTACTCTTAGAAGATTAACCTGATATGCTTGATAAGAGCACCTCACACGGGCGTTTACACATCACTTCAAACACAATCTCTTCCTTGCCCTTTAAAGCATGAATAACTCCTTTGCTTTATGACCAAATTGGTCTTTCTTGATAATTTACTTCTAACCTTTGTTAATTTAGGTCATGATCTTCTCAAATAAATTCTACACTGAACAGATAAAATATTGAAAAAACAAGACATCATTGTGTTTTTGATATGCCTGAATGTGTCTTCTATCAACACTCTAAAACACAACGTTTTATAACACTGCTTCATTAAAAAACTTAATCATTAAGAAACATGCTGTCAAAACGATGCAAACATCCCCTAAAGCAATAAAAGAGAAAAGAGATATATCTTCAAAAAAATGAATTGACCTCTTCCCCTTCTAAAGAATAGCCCCCCTATCAGTAGCAATCTGTAAATGCCCCTATTTTTCTTGAATCTGCATCACTTTGATTTATAATCATAATTTATAATTTTGCATGTTTCAATCAACCAAAACCTTTCACTTGTACACGACAAGCGGAGAGAGCCGTGTGAATAAAAACGAGTAAAGAAAACCCTTTTATGTATCGTTTTCAGTTCCAAGGGTTGTCGTAACATTGAGATCTAACAAAATGTACGATAGTGCTAGGCACTTTTATTAAGCATAAAAATGAGGATACACTTCATAGAGGATTTTAGATTATATTCTCTATGAACGTCGCTATAAAATATGTGTTGTGATACACACTAAAAGACATTTCTTTAAAACAAGCATGGAAATATACAATACAAATCCATTTTATTTGAAGCGTTTTACCCTGCGTAAGGAACATGTCATCATATACACAACATCTTGGCTTTATGCGTTTTTAAAGGAAGAAAAATATAAGACAAAGAAACAATAAAATTTAATCTCTGCAAATCATAGAGCTTTCAGAGTTATGTTTCCATAAAACGCCTTATACCCTACAGGGGATTTTTTACACGATTAATGCCCTTTTTACATAAAGCCAATTGGCAAAAAGCAGCCTTTCCTGATAATAAAAAGGCTTACACGTAATCATAAGCCATATTTTCAATTAAAACGCATTGAATTCACGGAAAATACTTATCAACCAATGCATAAAGAATTGCTGCTGTTTCAACATCTAGAATCCCATCATAATTTTCTTGACGAAAATGAAGTTGAAATGCTCGGATCAAATCTTTGTATCCTGTTTGGGTACACGCAGCAGAAATGTCATATCCATAACATTTTAGCTTCGCCAAAACATCTTCTTTGGGTGGCAAATTCTTAGAGAATTGCTCTTGATAATGACTTTTTAGTTCATCATCATACCATGCTCCTATACCTGCGCTATAAAGTTCTCTCCATGGAAAAGCTGCTCCTGGATCACTTTTTCTTCCAATGGCAATATCACTATGTCCCACCACATCTGTTGGCATAATATCGGGATACCGTTGAAGAATATTCAAGGCAAGTTCCTTAACAGCATCAATTTGTATTGGATTATAAGGAGGAAACATACCCGTCCCATCATGATAAGTCGCTAAATTAACGATTTCAATCCCGATAGATGCATCATTGAGATGACTATGCCCAGCCCATGAACTCACACCCGCATGCCATGCACGCTCATTTTCATCAACCAGATTAAAAATACGCATATCCTTAAAGCCTGCCTCACGATATGTCTGCTCTGAAGGATCAGGAACAAGATAGTGTGCACTAACCTTTTCTCCTGTAAGCGCCATAATCGAGGCTTTAAAATCAATAGCCGTATAATGCATAACGAGAAAATGAACGCGACGACTAAAACTCTTGACAGAACGATAACTGTTGTAATCAATCTGATACATAAAAGCCCTTTCTTTTTTGCTTAAAAAACCACTGCGCATCACAACAGATAGAATACGAACTGTTAAAAAATGCAATAAACTTCCCATCTAGATACTAAGAATTACGACTAAAATTTGTTCATCAAAAATATTGACACTCTTATCAACAATTAAGACCACATTTTTATTTTTCTCCCACACACGCATAAAATGTTTTTAACCACATTAAATATTTTCCCCAAAAAAATTCCTACAAATTACCAATCAAAAAGAAAACAAAAGCGTAAAATGATCACTCCTTAAATCTTCACGTCTTACAGAAAAAATAGTTCTTCCTGTTATCAAATTGAAAAATATCGCCCCTCGGAAGTGAACACCCAACGATCATGCAATCACACAAAAAATTAAAGGAAAAATTTTATGAGCTCTTTACAGCAATTTATTATCAGATAACAGAACGGCACATGTTCGCAATAAACTCTTCACGGACATATTGTTCAATAAAATTTGCAAAGCTTTCCTGTAAATGACACGACTTCTTGTCTTTTCACACCATCGCTTTTTGATTTACAAAGAATCTCAATTATCTACAACGCTTGCGGCACATGACGTCTCTGGATTCCTTGTCATAGGCTCCATGAAAGATAACATCTTGATTTATAATCATAATTAATCATTATAAATATTGAATATAGCGAGCCTAATATCGTAAAGTTTTTCTTAATCTTGAAGCAATCAAAGTCATTTAATGACACATCAAAAGAAAAATTACCCTATAGACAAAAACCACTGAAGAAAAGGATCAAAATACTTCCTATAATAGAACGTTTAATAATTTAAGCAATATTGTTACATCCCCATAGAGTTTCATTTTTTCTTCTCCGTTTTCAAATATCTTTTTAAGACAGCCCAAGCTGCATATTCTTGTAAGACGACACCTAAAAGTGGTCGCGTATAGGGAAAAGTTATACGATCATCACCATAACCTTTCATCCGTATAGTTATGGTAGCATGTCCAAGGCTTTCTGCTTGATTTTCTAATGTCTCCAAAGAAGGCTCTAGGCTCACTTCAACCTCAAGCAGT
This sequence comes from Bartonella sp. AP65SXKL, assembly GCF_042195725.1. Classification (NCBI taxonomy): domain Bacteria; kingdom Pseudomonadati; phylum Pseudomonadota; class Alphaproteobacteria; order Hyphomicrobiales; family Bartonellaceae; genus Bartonella; species Bartonella sp. AP65SXKL. The sequence goes on along the minus strand of NZ_JBHIOW010000019.1, from coordinate 6,391 downwards.
GGAATATCTTGTTTACCTTTTTCTATGGGCTGAAAATATTTTAAAAGCAGCGGATCATTGGCAGACCAATGAACCTCTGCATGCATCGCTAATTGTTTACAAGCAGTAGTAACTTCTGCCCCAACTAAATAGGGGTGAAAATGATTTTCAAATGCTTCCACGAAATGTTGTTCCAAGAGCGCTTCTGATTGAGCAACCAGTTGCACCAAAACATAGGGGCTTTTCCATAAAAAATGCCGTTCAAAGGGTTCATTTTCAAGATGATCATCAACCCACTGCGCAATAGTACTTTCATCAATTCCAATCAAAGTCCATGCATACTCTGCACGCGATACAGAAGAATATTTCTTCTCATTGTGTTCTAAATAATTCTCTAAAAGCGCAAGAGCCTGTGATGGTGGACCAGGCAAAACAACAAGCGTACTTCCATCGCAAGAGAGATAAAACCCTGGTGCTGTGCCTGTAGGATTATCAAGCACAGTTGCTGTCTCAGGAAACAATGCTTGACGTGCATTACTCTTATCCACCAAAATCCCTAATCGTTGTAATTGACCTTTTATTGTTTGCCAAACATCTTCATGATGTACCAAAGGCTGCTTTACAGCTTGAGCAACTCCATCGCGTGTTTTATCATCTGATGTTGGTCCCAATCCCCCACTGATAATGATAAGATCTTCTTGTCCAAGACAAGAAACAACAGTCTCACTGATTTGCTGTAATTGATCAGCACAAACAAAATGACGTGTAACTTGAATATTTCTCTTGTTCAAGCTTTGGCTTAAATCTTGTAAATTCGTATTCAAATATTGTCCTGAAAGGAGTTCATCACCAACGGTAATGATCGCCGCACGACAAACAAAGATAGGATTCATAAGAGAATTGCGAACAGCTTCAGCCATTTGACGGGTAGAGGCGACACCTCCAAGATCATAGGTAACGGTTTTTCCAGCACGAATAACCTGATCAACACTCTCAGATAATTGTTTTGCTGCATCTTTAAAGCCTAAATGCTCTAAGAGTAAAGCCGTGGTATAAAGCATCGCAGAAGGATTGGCTTTATTTTGTCCAACAATACGTGGTGCGCTTCCATGAACAGGTTCAAAATAAGCAATCTCGCTCCCCACATTCGCATGAGGTGCAAGCCCCAATCCCCCCATTATCCCAGAGCCAAGATCAGAGAGAATATTGCCAAACATGTTTTCAGCAACAATCACACCAAACCGCTCTGGCTTGGTTGCAATCCACAAAGCAACCGCATCAACATTATGAATATCTGCTTCAATTTCCGGATAGTTTTGCGCAATCTTCTCAAAAATTTCCTGAGCAAACTGTCCACTTTCTCGCATAACATTGGGCTTATCAGCAAAAGTAACTCGCCTAAAGCTATATTTCCTTGCATAAGAAAAAGCGTATTCAAATAACCGCTCTAAACCAAAGCGTGTCTGCAAACGGACTGTCCACGCAGCTTCCTCAAGCCCATATTTTGTCAAATTTGGATGTTTTAGCCAAACGGCTGTTTCAGGAGAAATACCCCGAAAATCCAATCCAGCATAAAGGCCTTCACTATTTTCTCTGATAACACAAAAATGAAAAGGTTTTCTCGGACCAGAGATGTATCTTACAGGACGTATATTTGCAAACAAACCTAACTTTTGGCGAAGTTGAAGTGCGGGAGCAACATAGGCAAGGTTTTTCTCTTTTAAATGCGGAGCAAGTTCTTTTAAAGCCGCTTCTTTTCTTTTATTGGTCACAGCACCAAGTAAAATAGCATCACTCTGAGTAATTTTTTGCCAAGTCGCTTGAGGGACAGAATCTCCTTCCTGTTTCCAACATTCAAAACCAATATCACCATAAGTCAATTCAATCGGCAATTGAAATTGCTCTAAAACCATCAACGCAGCATCACAAACCTCTAGGCCTATCCCATCACCAGGTAAGACAAGAACTTTCTTTTTCATAGTCCCTCCATCCACTCATCAATGACTGCATCCGTCATAGTAGGATTATCCTCCCACAAACGCGTACCAGCACCAGAGATAAGCTTATATTCATGGTTCAGATTATGACTTTTTGTCTGATTATCTACCGTTGCAAGTTGCGACTTTTCTCCCACTAAAGCTAAAAACTTCCCCTTATACTTAACTATTTCATCTCTAGCATCTATTTCTAATAAGAGTTTAAACCCTCTTGTCATGCGTTCAATTGCCACGCTTTTTTGTTTATCGGGAATCTCCAATAAAACTCTTTTTTTCATAATGCCAGAAGGATGCATAAAACCATTGAGTATTTCCAAAGCCCCCGATAAATCATTATTTTCTAAGGAGGCAAGAATATCTCCAAGGCGCCGTTGCAAAACCTTATCTGGATAGCCAGGTGCATTCACAGCAAGCACAGCTTGAACATTGGGAAGCTGGGCTGCCAATATTTGTACCAATGTTCCAGCCATAGAAAATCCCACAAGCACTGCGGGCTCTTTAAAATAGCTTTTAAGTTTTTCTGCCATAAAAGATAAAATGTCTACAGCAGAATAATTGAGAACATGAGAACCCTTAGGAAAAAGAGAAAGCGTATCCAGCAGAGTGACAGGGAATCCTTTTGTTGAACATAGCTTTGTCAATGGAGAACAAAAAACACCACCATCCCAAATTGGCATTACAGGAGAGATAATAATAATAGGAAGTCCCATTGATCAATTCCTCCCCTTATTTTTAAACATGCATTAGAGCCAGAACTTTTCCTACGCAATATAATGAAAATATGTTGAAACTCTATGCTCATATTCTCCCCTCATAATAATCGATTTGTTAAACTCAAACTAAGCTTGTAACAAATTTTAAACCCACTCAATCCAGCAACTTAATAAAAAAAATTCATCTAATGTACAGGTGCCCCATTTGTGTAAAACATCAAAAGCATTTCCGCATAATGCTTTCTTTTTATCATTTCACTCAGCTTATTTCTGAAGTCATAAAATGACGCGCTTTTTGAATATAAATGATAAAACCAATCATACAACACACAGCTAACAAAGTTGCCATAGCCCGTGGGCTATGACCAGAGATTTTTCCGATAACCGCTGCACTGAGTGCCGCACTTCCTAATTGCAAAGATCCCATAACACCAGAAGCCGCTCCCGCAGCTTTCGGATGCGATGAAATAGCCAACGCTGTTCCTAACGGCAATAAAAAACCATTTCCAAAAGTAAGAACAGCAATAGCCATAAAACTTGTCACAAGGGGCCATGGGCTTAGATACATTTGCAAAGCAAACAGCACACCACCTATCACAAAAATAATGTACCCTCTGCCCACAGTCTTTTCCATAGACTCGCGTTCAAAAAACCATCGCGCCAAAAGATTTCCCAGAATATAGGGAAACGAAACACCAATATAGCTATAACTAATGTGTATCGGTGATAACCCCAAAGTCGTGAGTAAAAAAGGCGACTCCACAATATAAGCAAAATAGGCAGCGTAAGAAAAACACGGAATAAGTGCATAAAAAATAAATTGTTTATTTCTGAAAACACCTAAATATGCCTTCATCAATCCTATAGGAGAAAAATGCTGCCGCCTTTGAGGGGGTAGAGTTTCGCTTAGCACAAAACAACATAGCAAAATGGTCAAAAATATAAAAAAGCTTAAAAAGATAAAAGTTGCCTGCCAATGAAAAGCCTGTATCAAAAGTCCACCAATGAAAGGTGCAAGCGCTGGTGACATTCCAATAAAAGGGAAAACAATCAAATAAAGTTTTCCAGCCGCTTTTTTATCCAACAAATCATTGATAATTGCACGACTTAAGACAAGTCCCGCACAAGCACCAAGACCTTGCAAAAAACGTAACACAAGAAAAGCGTGAATATGAACCGTATAAATCACACCAAGTGTCGTAAATAACCACAAGAATAAGCCCAATAGAAGTGTTTTTTTACGCCCAAAATTATCACTCAGCGGCCCATAAATGAGCTGTCCAAGTGCCAATGCCAACAAAAAAACCGCCACTGCACTTTGAATTTGAGATTGTGTCACTTGATAATATTGACGCATATCGCCCAGTGCTGGTAAAAAAATATCGGTAGAAATCAAACCTCCTGTTGATAAACATACGATAAGTATAATGAATGGTAATGTATATTTATGTTTCATCAGGAAAGTCACATTTCTTAAATTTAAAAATATTTAAATTTTACGTTTATAGAAAAATAATAATTTATATTTATAAATATAAAGCTATTTTAACTTTATCCACAGGGAATAAAATAATCAATTTTCTTTATTCTTTTACTTTATTCGAGAATAATTCAGCTTGTTGATACATAAATCCAGTGTATGATCCGCACGCACACACTCAACACGTAAATAAACACTTAGTGCTTCACTTTATAATTAATTTTAAAGCATAGCAAATCGCAATTTTAAAACTATACGCAAAAGAAGCTAAAAGATCAAAACTCCCCTTTAGAGATATATTTCCCAATCCGAAATAGCGCATTTTGTTGTATTCATGTTGCCCTATCTTCATCAGCTTTTTTCATTGATATCATCAACAAAAACGCTCCCAAACTCTATCCCTCTCCATGATAACAACATCACTTTCCCGACAACATCTTTTATCAGAATTGGTTTACAACGCTCAAAGAAAAAAGAAGCCACAAACTCCCTTTCCTCAAAACTCCCCACGCAAATATTATTGTAACAATACAGCATATAATAATGGCTCATGGAGAAGTCTTTATCAACACAAATAATTGAGCAAATAAACTTAATAGCCCACTAATATCATCCACTAATATCATAAAGCAAATTGTGCTTCTATCTCGCTCTAAAATCTAAATTCATCTTGTCCATTTTGTTAGAATTTCATTCTACATAGCCAGCACAAAGTTTATTGCCTAAGCTATTGACAAACATGATATAATAAAAATTTGATAAATCATTCTGCATCTAATTTAGAAAGCAAGGAGAAGCTAGTAATGAATATAACAGAACGAGCCATGTAGCAATTACTTGTACCTATTAAAGTGGAAGGAAAGACATACACAGAAATCACCTTACGCCGCCCGAAATTTAAAGACTTAAAAGCAATACAGAGCAAAGAAGGCGACGAGCAATCGATTGAAATGATCGCATGTCTTTCAGGGTGGTCCTATAATGCCATCAGTAAACTTGGTGTTCGTGATTTTTTAAACATTAAAGACATTGACGGGCCTTTAATTAAAAAAAAAGTATTAAAAAAACTTGATAAAATGAATACAATCATAAAAATCCTATCCTTAGAAACTCAATTTTCTAAACATCTCAAAAACTTTATAAACAAAGTAAATGCACCCATAAAAAGCATAATGGATGAATGTATTTTAATCGACAGTAAACCCGAAAAACGCACAAGTAACCTTTACACAAATACATTTGAAACAGAAGACATGAACAACTGCAAATGCAAAAGTGAAAACCTGTAGCACCTATGAACCGATTACAGTTCATAATCCCTACGTCATAAAGGTGGAACGCATGACCTTTACAAAAGGCACTTTCTTAGTACAAGATGGTCCATCGAACCAAATTTATCTCTCAAATCAAAGTGCTCTTACATCGTATAAAAAAACTGCGGGCGAAACTAAAAAACAACCTTTGGAGAGAAGGTCGAAACTTTTGGACATTGTCTCAAAACTTTTCAACTTTCCTCTCTGGTTTTGGGAGTTTTTACTCAAAGAACTTAGAAAATTTTTCTAGCATTGTTTTGATATAGAGCAATAAGAGAAGGAAAAACAGCTTAGAACACTAATGTTTCTTCCTTCTCTTTTATCTCTCATAGCTTTTTGAATTGAATACTTTTGATATTTATTTTGAATAATTGAAGCATTCTTTTAATTATAAGTACAATATAAAAAACTAAAATTTTAGAAGACGCGCTGTTTTTACAAAAAAATGAATAATAAAATAAAGACTCCAGAATTTTACTTTTTACCTTCAAACATAATCAATGATGGAAAAGCGTTTACAAAGTTTTCCTCAAGCAGTATCTGGGACATTACTTGAAAGAAAAGCATTAAGAGAGCTTACTTTTAAGCTAAGGGGGAAAGATTAAACTTCACAACGACATTCAATCTTTTAAACATTGCAGTACAGAACGGGAAAAGAGAGCCATACCCCATAGACCGTTTACCCCCCATCAACTAAAATTCTCGATAAACTGGTATTATCAGTTCTAGACTGGAGTCATGTAAGAAGAATTTTAAGTAATGATCACCGTCTTGTTTTCGATGTTTTCTGTCCTTTTTGGCGCATATCTATTCACTTTTGGAACATAATTTACAAAAAGGCATTGTATCTCCAGCATATTCAAGGAGATAAAACATGGAAACTCGCATTCCTGAAAACACACCATTCGA